>CAZLTD010000108.1:0-21153 GCA_964562385.1 uncultured Desulfobacula sp. | reverse complement strand
TGTAATTTCAATTGCTTACAACAATGCTGTTACCCCGTGAATGAATACAAAATATCACTGTATACGGTTAAAATGGCATAGTAATCATCCTGGACTGCCGGATCATCTAAAAGTGCTTCTTCCTTTTGTTCAATCAAACCGGATGAAATGACACTGAAAAAAATCTTGTAAACGGCAAACTCATCATAGCCGCTCTCATTAATAATCTGCCGGACAGTGCGCGTACCATCAATCAGGGAGAGAATCCGCCATTCATTGGCATTCAGTTTAATCTCTTCCTTGCTCTGCACCTTACCGGACATTTTAAAAACAAGCTTGTCGCTGGGGATAAATTCCTGGAGCACGGACAGTTCATCAATTCGCCTGGATGCCTCAAGAATAAGCTTCATAGGATTTAGCTGGGTGACAATCATGCCCTTTAAATTCAATTTGACGTCTTTGTACTCAAATCTTCCCTTTTTCCAGAACAATAGGTTATATAGAATGGCCTCGACCTGCTTGGTATTGTATTTTTTTAATGTATCAAGCGAGATATAGCCCTTATCGACAAGGATCTTACCTAGGTGCATCTTCTGGTCCCTGGCAACAGCCAGACATTTTTGCAGCTGTTGTGCGGAAATCACACCATCGGTGCGCATTAAAAACCCCAACCGGGCTTCTTTCAAGGACGCCGAAGCATAAACAATGGTTCCCTGCTCAAAAAATACCCTGCTTTGTTCAGCGTCGCAGGTTACGGTGAGAACACCGGTCTTTTGGTCATTGCACAGCAACTGAAGTATGCTTGCCAGCGTTAATCCCTCAAAGTCACCTTGTAGATTCATAGTCACCTTTTGCCTGTTCGTAAGATCGTTACAAATCAAACCATGCAAGGATCCGATTTGTTCCCATACTATGCCACAATATTAAATCCTTGTAAAAAACTTTATCACACCCCGGAAACTTACATGATAATGCTGTAAAGATACCTGTGAAATGAATTCTTGATCATTCCCACGGGATCGGGTAAAAATTTTGTATGAGTCATATGCCCCTTATACAGGAATATTCTTTCGGAAGAATGGTCATTGCGGGAAAAAACCTTTCAAGCGATCTGGTCATTCTTCCGTCCGGATCGATACTGAGCCCGTGGATCAGGCAAAGCGGACATTTTCTGGTATTGGATGACATCTCTGAACTGCTTGAAGCCGCTATTGCACACATCATCATCGGCACCGGGGCATCTGGAAGAATGCAGGTGGACCCGACGCTGGTATCCTATTTAAAGGCTAAAAACATCATAGTTGACTGTCATCCCAGCCCCCAGGCCCTGGATATTTACAATAAAACTGTTCATTCCGGGGTCAGACCGGGTGCCTGTTTCCATTTATACTGTTAGATTGAAAAGGCGGTCACATTTGAAACACCCCAATGCCCATTTATTTTCCTATTGTCCCAGATGCGGTGAAAAAACACTGGATCCTGTTGGGCCCAAGTCATTTTTATGCCGCAAATGCACCTTCAAATTCTATTTAAATTGCGCAGCGGCCGCCATTGCCCTGATTTTTACACCGGACAACGAACTTGTGGTCACAAAAAGAAAAAACGCTCCGGCAAAGGGCATGCTTGACTTTCCCGGCGGCTTTGCAGAGCCCGGTGAATCCATTGAGAACTGTATAAAAAGAGAAGTGAATGAAGAACTCTGCCTGGATATTATTAGTGCCACCTATCTTTTTTCACTTCCCAACACCTATCACTATGCCGACGTCACCTATGATATTACCGATTTTGTATTTCAGTGCCGAGTCGATCACTTTGAAAAGGCCCGCCCCGGAGATGATGTTTTGGCACTCTATTTTTCAGACATCACCTCCCTTGACAGAAATCTATTTGGTCTGGACTCGGCCCGTGCTGTTGTGGACAGGCTTCAGGCAGGCACAGTCAAGCTTAATCCTGCATAAAAAACAGGACATTTTCCTGAGTATGCGTACCATTTTATTGCAAAATATCCATTTTTGTGGTTTATCTTCTGCATGAAAAAACGTTTTTACCCGTCGCGAAGATCTCAGCAGAAAACCCGTGGACACGCCAGCCCCAGACAGATAAAACCCGGGGCTGAAAAGTCCCTGCACAGAGTTTTTAAAAAAATCGGGACACCCGCATCCGGGCAATTTTCACCGGACCCGTTTCAACTTGAGGCCATTGCGGCCATTGAATCATCAGACTGCCTGGTCACAGCCCCGACCGGCGCCGGGAAAACCTGGATCGCCCAGCAGGTGGCACAGACAACCCTGGATAAAGGGGGACATGTCTGGTACGCCACTCCCTTAAAAGCTCTGACAAATTCCATTCATGCGCAGTTCTGCCGTCTTTTCGGTGATAAAAATGTGGGGATCCTGACAGGAGATATTAAAGAAAACACCCACGCCCCTATTGTCATCGGCACCACGGAAATTTTAAGAAACCAGATGTACGATGCCATGCATACCGGTGAAAATTTAAAGTGTGATCTGATCATTTTAGATGAAGCACACTATCTGGGTGATGAAGACCGCGGTGTTGTCTGGGAAGAGATAATGATATATCTGCCGGTTCGAATTCCGCTGTTGCTGCTGTCCGCCACCATTGGCAACCCTCACCAGATTTCCGGATGGCTTGAATCCATCCGGGGAAAAAAATGCACCGTGATCGAAAGCCGATCGCGGCCCGTGCCTTTGTTTCCTTTATTCCTGCACCCCAGCGGCACGTTGTTTCCACTGCTTGAAAAAAACAAAACAGCCCGGTTACATAAAAAAGTATTTAAATACCATAAAAAAAAGCGGGCGCCATATATGGCGCCCCCCGGGAAACTGCCGCCCTTTGACGACATTCTCCAGGTTTTAGACAGGTACCATTTACTTCCCGCCATCTTCTTTTTAAAATCCCGGGCTGAATGCGATCAGGCTATGAGAATGTGCTCCGCTAAATTATTATCAAACTCTCCGAGAAAAAAACAAGCACTGAAACAGAGGCTGGATCAGTTATTGAACCACAACCCCCACCTGAAAAATCATCGTCAGCGCGCCTATCTTGAACTGACAGGCACAGCAGCCCACCACAGCGGCCATTTGCCGGCATGGAAGGTGGTGGCTGAAACCCTGATGTCCGAAGGGCAGCTTTTTGCCATGTTTGCAACATCCACGGTGGCTGCCGGCGTCAATTTCCCGGCCCGTTCCGTGGTTGTGTTAAATTCCGACCGGTTTAACGGCGTGGAGTTTCAGCCGTTAAATCCCAGTGAATTTCAGCAGATGACCGGACGGGCCGGACGGCGGGGAATGGATAAGATCGGTTTCGGCATTATGCTGCCGGGCAAATTCATGGATCTCAACTATGTCAGCCGGCTTGTCAGCAGCCCGGCCACCGATATTGACAGCCAGATCAATATCAACTTCTCCATGGTGTTGAACCTTTTATTGTCCAACACACCGGAACAGATCAGAGGGTTATTGGAAAAATCCTTTGCATCCTATTTGATAGAACACGGCAAAAAACGGGGTAAAAAAGCCCGAAAACGCTTTGGGGACGATCTTGACATTTTGTGGCTGGATTTTACCGATCACATGGATCTGTTGATAGAAGAAAAATATGTAACTTCTGACGGAAAGCTTACCGAAGACGGGCAATGGGCTTCAAAATTAAGGATTGATGCCCCCCTGCTCGTTGCCCAGGCCCTGAGAAAAAACCTGCTGGCACTCAATGACCCGGCGATTCTGGCTGCCATCATGGCGGCTTTTGTAAACGAACGGGAATTCAAGGATGATATTCTGTACACCAAGGCGCTGCCCAAAAAGCTGAAAGAGAGCTTTCTTGACTGCCGCCAGGAGCTCAAACCCTTTGCGCTGACATTATTAAAAAAAGGATTTGATGCCCCGAACCTGTTTATTCAGCCAAGCCTGATGACCTATAAATGGTCCCATGACACTGACTGGAATGAGCTGACCACACGGGCGGATTTTGCTGAAGGCGATTTTGCCAGACTCATTTTGCGCACTGCTGAAAACCTGCGGCAGCTGTCCAAGCTTGATCAAACCTTTCCCGATGTTGCCAAAACGGCTAAAGATGCGATAGAACTGATATTAAAAGAACCTATAGTAACGACATTTACATAAAAAATAAGGAGTAAATACACCATGAAACAGATATTTTCCGACAAGGCCCCTGCCGCAATTGGGCCCTACTGCCATGCCATTGTACACAATGACCTGGTCTATTGTTCCGGCCAGATCCCGCTTGATCCCGAATCCATGCAGATTGTCGGGGAGACGATAGAAGAACAGACCGCCCAGGTGATGAAAAATATAGGAACCGTACTGGGCGATGTTGGCACCGGCCTGGATAAAATCATCAAGGCCACAATCTTTCTGGATACCATGGACGACTTTGCCGGAATGAACACAGTTTATGAAGCCGCCCTTTGCGGCCACAAGCCAGCCCGGTCCGCATTTGAAGTCGGCCGTCTTCCCAAAGACGCCCTGGTGGAAATCGAATGCATTGCCGTGATTGCGTAAAGGAGTTGTACCCATGACCCAAGACACTAAAAAAGTTATCTATTCAATGATGCAGGTCAGCAAATTCCACGGGACCCGCCAGGTTCTCAAGGATATCTCCCTGTCCTATTTTTACGGGGCAAAAATCGGGGTTTTAGGCCTGAACGGCTCCGGCAAAAGTACGCTTTTAAAAATCCTGGCCGGTGTGGATACCGAATTTTCAGGGGAGACCATTTTATCCAAAGGGTTCACCATTGGTTACCTTGAACAGGAACCACTGGTGGACAGCGCCAAAACCGTCCGCCAGGTCGTGGAAGAAGGTGTAAAAGAGACCGTGGACCTGCTCAATGAGTATGAAGCCATCTCCGAAAAATTTGCCGAGCCCATGTCCGATGACCAGATGGACGCGCTGATCGCAAAACAGGGGCAGCTCCAGGAAAAACTGGACCACCTGGACGCATGGGACCTGGATTCCAAGCTGAAAATGGCCATGGATGCCCTGCGATGCCCACCTGAAGACACACCGGTAGCGGTGATTTCCGGCGGTGAAAAACGACGGGTGGCCCTGTGCCGTCTTTTGCTTCAAAAACCGGATATCCTGTTGCTGGACGAGCCAACCAACCACCTGGATGCCGAATCCGTGGCCTGGCTGGAGCAGCATTTAAGCCGGTATGACGGTACGATTATCGCTGTGACCCATGACCGTTACTTTTTAGATAACGTGGCCGGGTGGATATTGGAGCTTGACCGCGGAGAAGGCATTCCCTGGAAGGGAAATTACTCATCCTGGCTGGAACAGAAACAGGCCCGTCTTGCCAATGAGCAGAAATCGGAGTCCAAACGCCAGCAGACCCTGCAGCGGGAACTTGAATGGATCAATATGTCGCCCAAGGGTAAACGGTCCAAATCCAAAGCCCGCATCAATGCCTATGAAACCTTGCTGAAAAAAGATGCCAGAGAGCAGGAAAACAAGATGGAGATTTTTATCCCACCGGGACCAAGACTGGGCGACAAGGTCATCGTGGCCCGGGATATTAAAAAGGCGTTTGAGGACAAACTTCTGGTGGAGAATATGAATTTCGTTATCCCGCCGGGTGCCATCATTGGCGTTGTCGGCCCCAATGGTGCCGGTAAAACCACCCTGTTTAACATGATTACAGGAAAACAGACCCCGGACTCGGGTGATATTGAACTGGGGCAAAGTGTTAAATGTGCCTATGTTGATCAGGATCGCGACAGCCTTGATCCTGCCAAAACTATTTTTGAAGTTATTTCCGGCGGCAGTGACAAAATGCTTATTGCCGGCCGTGAAATCAATTCACGGGCCTATGTATCAAAATTCAACTTTTCTGGGTCTGACCAGCAGAAAAAAGTAAAAGATATTTCCGGGGGCGAGCGAAACAGGGTGCACCTGGCCACCATGTTAAAATCGGAATCCAACCTGCTGCTGTTGGATGAGCCCACCAATGACCTGGATGTCAATACCATGCGGGCCCTGGAAGAAGCGCTTGAAAACTTTGCCGGATGTGCCGTTATCATAAGTCATGACAGGTGGTTTTTAGACCGGATTGCCACCCACATTCTTGCCTTTGAAGGCGACAGCCAGACCCTGTTTTTTGAAGGCTCTTACTCCGATTATGAAAAAGACCGGAAAAAAAGACTGGGGATCAAAGCAGACCAGCCCACCCGGATTAAATACCGGCAGCTGACAAGATAACCCTTGGATAAAAAAAGTGACAGAGAGAGATCGTAAATTGAATCAAAGTGAGACTATACCCCAATTTAAACTATTTAGGAATTCACTTGTTGTGACTTTCTTAGAAAAACTATTTTCTGTCTCTTTTTTTACCTATAAGGAAAGCAAATAAGCCTTCATCTTCTTTGTTATCAATGCTTCGCAGTAGGTCCCTACAGCGTCAGCATTGATGCCTTAAAGCTGAAACCTTTTTTGCTTTTACAAGGCAATAAAGGCGGAAAGGTAATTTGAAATTAAATATAGACAAGGGAATTGTCCAGATACATATCGCTGTATTTTTGTTCGGGTTTGCCGGACTTTTCGGCAAGTTTGTCGACTGCGATCCCCTTTATATCGTTTTTGCACGGACCTTCTTTGCTGCCATTGCCCTGTTTTTCTACGCGGCCATGGCAGCCGGAATTCCTCTTTTCAAGTTCAAGCGTAATCAGATGCTGGTATTTATTCTCCAGGGCATTCTTTTGGGGATTCACTGGTGGAGTTTTTTTGTCTCCATTCAAATCGCAAGTGTGGCAGTGGGACTTGTGACATTTTCAACATTCCCGTTTTTTGTGACTTTTTTGGAGCCGCTTCTCTTTAAAGAACGGCTGAAAAAAACCGACATTGCAACGGCCACGGCCGTATTTATCGGTGTCATTCTTGTCATCCCTGAGCTTGATTTTAATAATAACATTACCAAAGGTGCGGCATACGGTATTTTTGCAGGGTTCACCTTTGCCCTTCTGGCCCTGGTGAACCGGAAAAATGCCCAGACCTGTGACGCGGTTGCAGTAGCATTTTACCAGAACCTGTTTGCCGCAATTTTTCTGGTACTCCCTCTGACCTTTGTTAAGGCCGTGCCACCCGTGGTTTCGGATCTGCCGAATCTGCTGTTTCTGGGAGTTGCCTGCACAGCGTTCTCCCACACCCTGTTTATCAATGCCCTCACCCGGATTCGTGCCCAGACCGCTGCTGTTATCGCCGGCCTGGAACCTGTTTACGGCATCATCATTGCATTTTTATGGCTCAATGAAGTTCCCCAGATGCGAACCCTGATCGGTGGAGCGATTATTATCGGCGCCACCATTGCCGCCGGGATGCAGGGTCAAAAAAAGTAAAAAAGGAATCATCATGAGCAATATATATGTATTCATCATCACGGCCATTCTTGCAGCAGTGGTCCTCAGTCGTTTTTTGAGACACCGAAGGGCAAAAGCGCTTGAGAAAAAAATGGAAAACAGCGGGTGCGGGTTTATTGCCAAAGGGTTCCTTCCAAAAAGATTCCGGGATCTGAAATTTTCCGGTTTAAAATACGGACTGTTCTTTGCAAAAGCAGAAAACATTATCACAGCAGAATTCAAGGATTTTGATATTTGTGCTTTCGAGTATGGCAGAGGCCGGAAACATGCTTTTTTTGCCATCGATTTTACGGATCATGCCCTCCCCTTTTTCAATCTTTATCCGGACGGTCTTGCCGGCAAACTCGATATGTCCTTTTCAAAACAAAAACAGATCCAGCTGGATCGAAATCCTGAGTTTTCTGACAAATTCCTGCTCTATGGTGAAAACCGTGACGATTTAGAGCAGTTTTTCCAGGATGATTTAACCGGGCAACTTACGGCATATCCGAACTTCTCATTTGAGGGAAGGAAGAATACACTTTTGTTCTTTCGCAAAGGGGCCACCTTGAATGTTGAAAGCATTGACAAGGCCATACCGCTTGCCAAAGAGATCGCGGCCATGTTCTTGAGTTGTAAAACAGCAAAAGCATGACAAAGTTGGTTTGACAATTTAATCAAACCTGGAAACGGTTTGTTTTCACGTTGCACCATTAATTGTTTTACAATTAAAAAATTTTGCATTAGTAATGGGCAGTAAGGATAATTTCTTGTTCCCGCTAAAACAATGCACAACAAATTAGCCGGTACTCGTTCGACAGATCAAAAAAGGAATGACAAAAGGTTTCCCCATGGCCCAAACGCCAAAGATAATCGTACATTCCCAAACCAAAAAGCTTCAGGCATGCCACCTGATTTTCATAACGATTGCCGCGATACCGATCATTTGGGCGGCGGTTTTATCATTTACCGCCCATTACCGGGGCAGTGAAAACTTTGATTTTCACATTACACGCCATGGCCTGGTATCAATGCACAACCTGGAAACCCTGAAAAAAGGGGATCTTGTAAAAAAACTATGGTCAGTCCCCACCGATAAAGTCTTAAACTACCACCTGGTCAAAAAAGATGAACCAAAGCAGCCAAATGATGTCATCATTCAAAGAGGAAACCAGCTGATATCCACCCGCCTTGTCACCCACAAACTGACCTGGTCGGATATTATTAAAAGGGCCTGGTCTCATTTTTTCATCGTTGGTGTGCTGGTTGCCTGTTCTCTGTCAGCCGCCCTTCTGGCGCCGCCTGATCAGCCTGTCGTGTCTTTTTTTATGGCATTTATATCAAGTGCGATCATTAATGCCAATGATCTGACCTATCTGTTTGGGTTTTCAAATCCCGGCTTTATATCGCTGACCTATCTTACGATCCTGATGGCCAATTGGCTGATGTTCAGCAGCTGGGCTCATTTCAGTTTAAACTTCCCGATCGGTCATCAGCGCCTGGTCAATCGACCCGTTGCGGTTGCAGCCCTTTATGCCGTACCGCCGATAGTATCTTTCGCCATTGCCTATCTTTGCTCGGATTCATCGTATGAATTCTGGTTCTGGATTCATAAAATTCGTCGTCTGTTTGTACCCATCGTTATCATTGGCAGCTATATTAAACTGGTCTATGATTTTAAAACCACGATGTCGCCGATTGTACGAAACCAGTTAAAATATCCCCTTGTCAGTGCATGGTTCGGGATCGGCCCCTACCTTTTCTTATTTGTAATACCCATACTGATTATCAGCCGCCCTCTGGTTGAATATAAGTGGGTGATCCTTTTATCACCGGCCCTGCCGGTCGCTTTTTTCATGGCCATGATTCAATACAAAATGATGGATGTTGATGAAACCATCAGCAAGAGTCTGGCATACATCATTCTTGTGGGTCTGCTTTACGGTCTTTATGCCCTTGTCTTATCCCTGCTGGGAAGTGTGTTCGGACTGGACAATTCCCCGTGGTTTGTGTTTTCATTTATTTTAGGTGTCGGGTTCCTGTTCAGTCCTGCAAAAGAGTGGATTAAACGGGGTATTGACCGCCTGTTTTTCAAGGACAAACTTGAATTTTCCATATTACTGCAGGAACTTAGCCAAAAAATCACACAGGCTTTCAGGTTGTCGGACCTGGCAGATGTGGTCGTTCATGATCTGCCTGATTCATTTCGGTTACAAAAAGCCTGCCTGGTTGTTCTGTTCAACCGCAATAAAAAAGTATTTCCAAAGCAGTCACGATCAGAATTCAGAACATGGCCCCCAAAAACAATTATTGAACAGTTGGGCAAACAGGATACGCCGCTGCTCTGCCAGGGGCAATATCATGATCCCGGGTTACAACAACAGCTGGACAGCCTTGATAGTGCCGGGTACCACCTGGTAGCAGGGCTCAAATCAGGCCGCAGAATGCAGGGACTGATCTGTATTGGATCTAAAAACAACAAACGGTTGTTTTCAGAAAATGAATTGTCTGCGTTGTCAACCCTTTCAAACCAGATAACCCTGGCCCTGGAGAACGCCATGCGGTACGAAGCCTTAAAGGCCAGCACAGAAGAGATGAAAACGATGTATGACAAAATGGCGAAAAATGAAAGCCTGGCTGCCATCGGTGAAATGACCTCGATTCTGGCCCATGAAATAAAAACACCGCTGGCTGTCATCAGCAGTTCCGCCCAGAATCTTGAGATTCTTCCTGAGGATAAGGTTGTCCAAAAAGAGCTGCTTGGGTATATCATCAGTGAAGCTGAAAACATGGCAGGGCTCGTGGACAATCTTTTGGGTGTGGCACGTTACAAACTGCCGAAGTTTGTTTTATTTAACCTGACACATGAAATAAGCGCTCTACTCGATCGCTGGGAACAGGGGGATGCGCACAACACCAACACCATCATCAAAAGAGATTTTTCAGATCGCCCGGTGACTATTTCCGGCGATCCAAACCAGCTTTGTCAGGTGTTCTTAAATCTTATTCGCAACAGTGAAGATGCCATGCCCGAGGGCGGTGTCATCCATATCAGGATTCTGGAAAATTCTAATATGGATAGTGTTAATATTCTGATAGCGGATACCGGACCCGGTATTACCCCTGATGCCCTGTCTAAAATTTTTAAAAAATTTTTTTCCACCAAAAAAAACGGACTGGGGCTTGGCCTTGTTCTTTGCAAACAGATTGTTCAAGCCCATAATGGAAACATCCGTGTTAAAAACGTCACGCCGACGGGTGTGTCGGCTAAGATAAAACTGCCCCGCCAGCCCTATCCGGATCAGGTCAGATAAAGACACATTCACATAACTTAAAGCCCTATACCGTTGGGACGATGGGGACACCAAATGAATCTTTTGAACCAGTTATTCAAAACTATGAGAGGACATTGTGCCTGATAAGCAACATTTTGACCGGGATTCCCGCAGCCGAACGAGCCTAATCAGGGCTGCAAAAAAAGGAGACATCGAACAGGTTCGTAAAATTATCTTCAGCCTCCCCGGCACCGGCCTTGGACCGGCAAGGCTCGGTCTTATTCAATTAAAAGACGCCTCCGGATTTACAGCATTTGATGTGGCAACAAAGTGCGGGCACAAAAAGATTGCCAGGCTGCTTTACCAGGAACAGATGCGGATGGAATTTTTCGAATAAACCTATCCATTAAGCCTCATAAAATTTGAAATTGCAAATTTTTAACCGTTGAATCGAACAGGCCCAAACTGCCTGGAAACAGTGTTGCTGTCAATTCCCATAAGGGTAATACCCTGTCACCTGTCTCTTGACAAACACCTCTTGTATACATTATGTATTAAACAAATACGGGAGGACATTAATGAAGCAAGATTCTTTGAAGATAAAGGTGTACAAGTCGCTTCGACTTGATATTGTCTCCGGAAAATTAACCGGCGGGACACGGATCACCGAAACAGCCGTCGCCCATGACCTGAATGTCAGCCGGACACCGGTCAGGGAAGCGCTGCAGAAACTGGCCCAGGAAAAATTTTTAAAAGCCATCCCCAAGGCCGGTTATATTGTTGAAGATTTATCAGACAATGAGATCCAGGATCTTTTTACCACCCGAATGGAAATTGAACAGATCGCCATTGAAAAGGCCATTGAGCATATTACCGTTGATGAATTAAAAAGTCTGGATGACAACCTTGAACAGACAAAGGCCTGCATCAAGTCCGGCAGGGAATTCAAAATCACGGAGCTGGACATTGAATTTCATACCATTATCTACAAGGCTGCCAGAAGCAAATCCCTATTCAGGGTGTGCAAAAACCTAAGCGATTTAACCATACGATATCGTCACGGCCTGAACATGGTTCCCAACTTGTGGAGCGAACTGCTGCAGCAACATATCAAAATCTATCAGGCCCTGATAGCCAAAAACGGTGATAAAACAAAGCAGGCGCTGGTTTCCCATGCCAACCTTGAAAAATCCAGCCTCATGAATCTGATGCAAAAGGTCAGGTCAGACGCATTTGCGGAAGAGGACTTTTAATCTGGACATTCCTAGTTCGGGAGTGATTATTTTCCATAAAGATGATTATAGGCAATTTTCTGTTACCCAAGATATAGTGGTTGAATACTTTTTCAGAAAAGTGATGACTTATAGACAAAACGCTCGCTTTTTACTCCTTTAAAATTGCTCCAAATTGTTGAGATTTTGTATAATTTTTTAACTCAAATCCATTGTTTATTTCAAAGCTGAGAATACTATCAAACCCGTATTTTAATTATAACCCAAGCCGACAAAAAGAATCATAAAAACGAAAGCGGTTCCAGATTTCAGTCAATAAGTTAATACTCAAAGAGAGGAGCAGAAGAGGCAATTGATTTTCGACCCGGCCATTATTGGCTGCGACAAATACAAAAAACCCGAGAGTATACAGAAATAACAAAACAACATACGTAGATGCATGCCCACTGCTTTTAGCTCTTGAAGATGCATACCAGAATTTTGTTTTTGAGTGTTGTTGTATTGATATTTTTAAAGATATAGAAATGATTTTACAAACCAGACCCAGGCAAGAAAAGATCAAAAAAGTCACGCCTGGTATAGACATATGATCAGGAATTATCAAATTTAAAGTTGCCGATGCAATGCCACCACTTATCAGGGCTGTACCGAAGAAATCGATTGGCGTGGATAGATGATTCCAGACAGGTACTGTCCTTAAGGCGTAAACTTTGCTCATCGTCCAGACAGCAAATATTCCTGAAATCAAAGTGGCAATCTCAATAAAGAAAAGGCCGTTTAAAACCCCTAACCAAGTCATCCCCCATAACAGCCCGATGCACGATGCCAGAAGATTTATTGAGACAATTTCACGGCTAAGCCATGAACGAGTTATGTTTGACAGTGCATAGGGGGCATTTTTAGGGTTTCCTAAATGGGCCATAGCAAATATCAATCCCAGGACAATCAATCCCAGACAAACCGATAAGGTAATAAAAGGAATATGTAAAATTCCGTTTTTACTAATCCAGATGTTAAACAGGGTTGTTCCAAAAACACCCACACAGATCTGAATCAACAGTGTAAACCCTATCAGGCTTAAATTATGCATCCTTCACTTCCTCCGGGTTCTGAATCAATCCACTGGTGTGATTCAACGATTTGGCCTGTTTAGGGGGGATAATGACCAGATTTGGGGACGTCATTTCCGGCTCTGGCAAGGGAGCGATAGGCCCGGTTTTATTACAATCGGCTTCATTGTGCAGTTCCAATAACGCATCATAGTCACCAAAAGAAAGAGCCCTGGTTGGGCAGGCTGCCACACAACAGGGCTGACTTCCTGTCTCAAGCTCAGCATGGCAGAAATCGCACTTGGTCATAATGCCACTTGAGAAATCAAACTGAGGTGCCGAGTATGGACATGCCCATTCACAATACCTGCATCCAACACATTTTGTCGAATCAACAGAAACAATACCGGAATCATTTTTATGCATGGCTTTTGTCGGGCAGGATTCTACACATATGGGATCACGACAATGGTTACAACTGATGGAAATATAATAGGCAAATACATCCTGTGTATAGGTTCCATCGGGCTTTGCCACCCAGTCACCGCCTGAGAATTCGTATACCCGTCGCCATCTTATTCCTGATTTCAGGTCGTTTTTATCCTTACAGGCTACCATACAGGTCTTACAGCCTGTACAGATCTGCATATCAATAAAAAAGGCCGGAGATTTAATCATGAACGGATCTTCTCCTTGACCACATCTACCAGGTTGGTATGTTGAGGGTTTCCCTTGGCAATGGGTGTGGGCTGCTGACTGGTCAGGACGTTGATGCATCCGTTCTGATCAATATTGTCCGTATTGGGGTCATACCAGGCTCCCTGGGGCAGTGAAAGTACGCCGGGCATGATCCGGGGCGTAAGCTTGACTCGAACCCTGGTTGTGCCGATATCATTGAAGACCCTTACCATGTCTCCATGACTGATATCGCGGGGTTTTGCATCCATAGGGTTCATCCAGAGCCTCTGGGGAGATGCCTCGGTGAGCCATTCATTGTTCCCATAGGTTGAATGCGTTCGCTGTTTATAATGATGACCCACCAGTTGAAGTGGATAAAGACCGGCATTTTTATCCCCGGGCATTCCCCATGTTACCAGATATTCTGGAAGGGATTTTATGACATCTCCTTCAGGCAATTCCCAGGTCAGGGACATATCCCAAAGTTGCCGGGAAAAGATTTCAACTTTTCCGGATGGCGTGGATAGCGGATTTTTTTGTGGATTTTTTCTAAATGCTGCCATGCCATCTATCAATGTGCTGGGTCTCGGCCATTTAAACAGACCGGTATTCAGCGCCTTTGAAAAATCTTCAGGCAGTTCAGGTTTTAGCTTGCGGCATTGATGATACATAAATTCCACCCACTGGTCATGATCCATGCCATTGGTAAACGCCTCTTCCACTCCCATCTTACTGGCAATTCCAGCACAGATATCAAATAATGTTTTACATTGCCCCAGGGGGTCTATGGCCTTTTCCCTAAGAACAAGCACACCCATATCCACAGCATACCCCTGATACGCAAGATCCCGCTCTTCAAAACTGCTGGTTCCGGGAAGTATAATATCTGCATACTTTGCACTGGAAGTCATCACATTATCTATCAGTACAATCATTTCACACTGGCTGTCATCCTGAAGAATATCATGGGTATGATTAATATCGGAATGTTGATTGATAAGTGCATTGCTAGCAAAACACCACAAAAATTTAATGGGTACTTCCAGGTGTTTTTTCCCGCGAAGTCCGCTGTTTAAATCGGTAAATCCTTTTGGGTTTTCAATGGCCTTTGTCCATAAAAAGCAGGGTATAGACGTTTTGACCGGGTTTTCACCCATGGGAATTGTGGGCCAAGGGATACCAGAAGCTGCTTCGCGATCCCCACTGTTCCCACCTTTGATACCGACATTGCCTGTCAGAATTGAAAGCATACAAATGGCTCTTGCAGCCTGCTCTCCATTGGCATGACGCTGTGGACCCCAGCCCTGGGCAATGTACACAGGTCCAGTACTTCCAATGTCATTGGCCAATTGCACAATCTGTTTTTCTGGAATACCGGTTATGGCAGCAGCCCACTCAGGTGTCTTGGAAATACCGTCGGAACCCGAGCCCAGGATATAGTCTTTATAGCTATTTCCTTTCGGGATATCTTTTGGCATGGTGGATTGATCATATCCAAGACAATATTGACTTAAAAAATCATGGTCAACCATGTGGTTCGTAATCAAAATGTGGGCAATACCAGCCACAAGCGCGGCATCCGTACCCGGTCTGATGGGAATCCATATGTCGGCAAACCCTGTTACTGTATCTGTGTGCAATGGATCGATGACAATCACTTTTACCCGGCTTTTTTTCTTTGCCAGCACCAGGTCCCTGACGATTCCCCCGCCGCTCATTCGGGTTTCAGCAGGATTGTTTCCAAACAAGACAACCAGTTTGCTGTTAACAATATCGCTGATATAATTGCCTGTATTTTTTTTACCATAAAGATAGGTCATGGCCTGATGAATTTGGGCAGTACTATAAGAATTATAGTAATTAAGCTGACCGCCCAGAAGATTCATTAACCGGTCAATCTGATCCCGGCTTGAGACAACACCGCCCAGATTGCCCGTCCCGTAGTGACGGTAGACTGCCTCATTACCGTATCTGTCAATCGTGTGTTTAAGTTTGGATGCAATTTCTTCAAATGCCTGATTCCAGGTGATGGGAGAAAATTTACCCTCACCTCTTTTCCCTGACCGTTTCATCGGTGTTAAAAGTCTTTCAGAAGAATAGATCCACTTTCGAAGTCCCCTTCCCCTAAGACATGCCCGAATCTCATGGGTGCCGGTGGTATCCTCCCCGGTGCAATCTGTTTCCACTCTGATCACTTTGCCATCTTTCACATGCAGGCGGACCGGACATCTGCTGCCGCAATTCACATTGCAAGTGGACCATATAACTTTATCAGGTGATATATCGATTGATTTATTCATGCTCCTTGTATTCAACCACCTTATAATTAAAAAATTCAACTCACAATGGGTATAATATCTGCGCCTGACGGTAAAAATGCAATATCTAAATCTGATTTTTCTTTATTCCTGATGGATTCCAGGGCTTCTTCCACGGTATTTGCCTTTTTCAAAAATATTCTGGATAACTCTGTTTCAGATAAATTTTCGCTGACGACATAAATCTCATGAGCCAGAATCCCCCTGGCCAGCAAAAAGGCCTTGGTTGAATTCCCCTTTGCAAACCCATCTTTTCTAAACACATCCACGACTTCTTCAGGGATTGAGAACTGTGCCATCCAATCGGCAAATGATCCTGTTTTTTCTGGGCAGCTGGCCACAAGAATAATATATTTGCCCTTTTTAGTAATCATCTCTGCCACTGAAATGGCTTTTTGACTTTGGTGCAGATTGATGTCTTTTGGGTGTTTGCCGGGTGAGGTGATAACCACATCAAACTTTTTGGGAATGTCTATTTCCCACTGCCGACTGCAGATCTTAGTTCCCTTAATAGTTCTGTTTAGGATAATTATCCTTGATCGCAGATAAAAGGATAAACTTTTCAATGCATAAAATTTTGATCCTAAAACTCGTTAAAATCTGTATTCATCAAGCTGCCCCAAGTAGCCAGCTACATAGGGATATTAGAACTCATTTTTAATTTCTCAGTCAAAATCCTTTAATCTTTGAATTACTCGTTCACAATCTAAATTTGCGATATATTTCAACTTCCGAGTGTTTATATAACTAGTTCAGGAACGAATAATTAAAATATAAGACCTATTCAACACTCCTGGGACCGGGCAAGGTAATTGGTGTTGCTTTATTCGGTTCCGGCTGGTGGGGTATAACCCGCCCTTGGTTCATTTGAATCTGCCTACAATGCTCGTGAACCTCATTTTCAGCTGGTGAGAAAAAACCACGTCTTTGCTGTTCGCATTCTTGGGGAGTAGATGGAAACACCTTACCGTTTGCGCAGCACCATCCTTGGAAATTTTCCGGCACCTGCATGCCGCCTTGAATAACTGCCCCACCTTCAGGAGGTTCTGTGGATCGGTAGAAAAAATTAATGACTCGGTACATTGCAATTTTTTTGCCCCGGCTCAGGTAGCTGGGGTTGCCCCAGTGTGCAACTGTTTTTGATGGTGCAAAGCTTAATCCTTTAATGTACCCGATAGAGACCCAGTGGGCCAGTTCAAACACTTCAGGGCCGCCGTAATATTTGAATGGCGCAGGGCCCAGCTCTTTATTTGGCTGATAGCGCTTATATGGCCAGATTTCCAAGCTGTAACCTCCCTTGCCTTCCTTGGTAGAAACGACTTGTTGAATGTGTCCATACTCCCAGAAATAGGTTCCCCCGGCATAATTTGGTTCTGCGGCAAAAGTATTGAAGGTTACGATGAAAAGGCCAGAAAGAAGTGAGATCAATAGTATTATATAACGCATAGTAACACCCTCCTTAATGATTATAAAGTTTGGATAAAAAATTAAGAAGAAAAATAACGATCTCCATTTATATTTTTTCGGTATCAAAAAGATATGATCTTATCAAGCATGAATTATTTTTACAGATTAATTTTTGAATGGATAAAAACTTAAAACTACAATGAGTAATCGCTAAAGACTGTTTACATTTTCTGAAAACATTTTTTGGTATCATAGAGGATTTCGGCTTCCTAAGACTTCAGTATTGGATAATTATTGTTGAGTTTGATTATTGAGAAAGGGGCGATTAATTGATCTGCCAGTCATTCCTTTAGACGAAAAGAGAAATCTGACACATTATACCGGTACATTACAAAATGCAGACAGATATATATTTAAATCCGAGATTCTCTAAAAAAGATGGGTGGACCAGCTTTGAAAGCGATCCCCATTTGAGAAATACCAAAAGAGCTGTCCACCAGAGGTGTCTGCCGTGCATTAAAAGTCTATATCAACAGCTAATTGAGGGGAAAAAATCCATTGATCTGGGCACTGCTTATGATTGCTGGAAAGTTGTCGTGGTAATGGAGACTACCGAAGAATGCCTGAATGTTCTGGAAATTTACAGAGACAGATTTTTGCCCGACCGATATATTCGTGGAAGGTATGGGGGAAAGGCTGTTTCCTCCGCCCAGGCAATTGTCGTGATGGCTGAAAATGAGTTGGAGAGGGACAATTTTGTTAAGGTACCATTCGAATTATTGAACATTTAAAGGATTAATCTATAAGTATTTTTACGTGCCACTATTCAGCCTTTTTCTATAATTAAGACAAATTGAAACTTTACATGGTTAAGAAAATAATGGTAAAAATTCTTCTATTACAACTAAGGAATTATCCAAGGTGGATATCTTTTATCTCAGCATGTTATAAAGTTAGATATCCACATTTTGAATCATATACAGAACCACACAATTACTTGGCTTTGTAAGTGAGTTACGTGTTTTTGAAATCTATACTCTTTTAGTGTACAGTATCGTTGAAGCTTTCTTCCTGATCTTATTCTTATTCGCCCATTGATCTGTTGTTATTAAACGGTATTTAAATTAGGGGGCGTGATGAAAAATAGATACAAGGCATTGATTTTAATCGGTTCCCTTTTCGTCTTTTCCTATCTTTTCTATATTACCTATAATGAAGCAAAAGAACATGCGATTTCAGATTTGGTTTCGCGGGAGCAGATTCTTGCGCAGCAGGCAAAAAACGAAATCGAACTCTTTTTTAGCAATACTTACCAGTTTTTGGAGCCGCTAACACAATCTGAGCATATCATCATTTTTAACGATACAGGAAAAAAGGAGATGGATCTGGCCTTCAGCCTCCGACCAGAGGGGATAAAGGCAATTACCCGTATCAGTGAAGCCGGCAGGATTATTTATACAATCCCTGAGAACACAAGCGTTATCAACAGCGATATCTCGCACCAGGCCCATGTAAAGAAAATTCTAAAAACCCATAAACCTGTTGTCAGTGATGTTTTTCCGGCAGTTCAAGGGTATCGGGCCATTGCATTACATATACCAGTGTTTCATGGGGATGAATTCCATGGATCAATGGCAATTTTAATCGATTTTTTCTCGATATCCAAAAGGTCCTTACAAAATATTCGCATCGGAGAAACAGGCTACGCGTGGATGACAAGTCAAAATGGTATAGAGTTATACTGTCCTGTGTCCGGACATACTGGCAATTCTGTTTTTCAAAACTGTAAGGATTATCCATCTGTCATTCGTATGGCCGAAAAAATGGTTGCAGGACAGAGTGGTGTTACGAGGTATCATTTTGATCAAATTAAGAATCGTCATCTTAAAAATATTGAAAAACATGCTGTTTTTCTTCGCATTAATATATTTGATACCTTTTGGACAATTGTTGTTGCATCGTCTGAGAATGAAGTACTGCAAACCCTGGTGGGATTTAAAAATAAGCTGATTATCATTATCGGATTTTTATTAATATTCAGTTTCACCTTTTCATATTACAGTGTGAAAGCCTGGGCAATTGTGAGGGAAGCGGGTGAAAGAAAAAAAGCCCAGGAAATGCTCAGGCGCAGTGAAGAAAGATACCGTGAAATTGTGGAAGGAACGGAAAACCTTGTCACAGAAGTGGATGTAAAAGGCAAAATTACCTTTGTCAATGAAGCGTCCCATAAAATATTCGGTATATCCCCAAAAGAATGTATCGGCAGATTAGCATTTGATTTTATTCATCCGGATGATCAGGAAATGACACAGCAGAATTTTGTAAAGTGGCTTGAACGAGGAGATACAAGCGCGACGTTTGAAAACCGGCAGGTCAGTCAGTCCGGACAGATAAGGGATATGCTTTGGACGATCAAAATTCATTATAATGAAAATGGAGAAATTACATCCTTGAAATCCATTGCCAGGGATATAACCGAACGTAAAAAAGTGGAAAAAGAACTCCAGCTTAGCAATGCTCGCTTCAAACAGATATTTAAATCGGAAACCGTTGGTATTGTGCTGGCCACCCTGGACGGGAGAATTATAGAAGCCAATGATGCCTTTCTAATATTGACGGGTTATCATCGAGATCAATTACCCCTGGACTGGGTTGCCATGACTCCCCCAAAATGGATCGACCAGGATAAAAGCATAGTTCAGCAAATAAAAAATTCTGATGTTGTCCCCACGTATGAAAAAGAATTGTTATGTGCCGACGGCAGACATCTGCCGGTTATGATAGCTGGTGTACAGCTAAAAGAGGAAGGGCACAAAGTCCTCGCATTTTTTCTTGATTTAACAGAAAAGAAAAAAGCTGATGAAGACTTAAAACACAGCCAGGCAACACTGGCCAGTATTTTTACAGCAGCACCCGTGGGAATCGGTATGGTAATGGATCGCGTTATCACTTATGTGAATGATCAACTGATACAGATTTCGGGTTATTCAAGGGAAGAACTGATTGGAAAGAGTGCATTGATGCTTTACCCCAGCACAGAGGAATTCGAGCATGTAGGGAAAACCAAATATGATCAGATCCGTCTTTATGGCACCGGAACGCTTGAAACTCACTGGAAGAAAAAGAATGGAGAAATTATTAATGTCCTGTTGAGCTCTACACCGCTTGACATTAATGACTTATCTGCCGGTGTCACTTTTACTGCCCTAGACATGACAAAACGAAAACAGGCAGAGATAAAACTTAAAAAATCCGAAGCTTTCCTTGCTGCAACCATTTCCAGTATCCAGGATGGACTCAGTGTTCTGGACAGGGAACTGACAATTCAAAAAGTGAATCCCATGATGGAAAGCTGGTATAAGGACCAGATGCCCCTTGAAGGGAAAAAATGTTATACCTGTTATCGTTCAAATAATGTCCCCTGTGATCCTTGTCCTTCACTTCGGGCAATTGAGTCAGGCAAAACAGAATCGAATATTATACCAGGTCCGGCCGGGTCAGATATCGAGTGGCTGGAGGTTTTTAGTTACCCTATTTTATATCCTGAAAGCAATGCAGTCACAGGAGTTGTTGAATTTGCAAGGGATATTACCAAGCGGGTGCGCTCTGAAAAAGAACTGGAAACCCATCGTGGACATCTGGAAGATCTGGTCCAGGAAAGGACGGCAGAACTTCAAACAACAAATCGTGCGCTGGAAGAGGCAAAGATGGAAGCAGAAAAAGCAAACCTGGCGAAAAGTGAATTTTTGGCCAATATGAGTCATGAAATTCGTACACCTCTCAATGCTGTCTGTCAATCAGCGTCGAAAAATGACCCCCTGTCAGCGCCCAATTTTGACCCC
>CAZLTD010000107.1:0-21247 GCA_964562385.1 uncultured Desulfobacula sp. | reverse complement strand
TTTACTAGGCGCTTTTACTGCATCAAAACTCAATACTCGCTTGTTTTGGGTTTAATAGGGTTACAGCTTTAGATAATTCAGACAAACCTATCAATTATCACCAACCTTAACAATCCGACTTCTTTAATCAATTCTTCAATATTTTTTTCTTGACAGGGTATCCCCTTAAACATATATACATGTAAACAAGATATTACAAGCTAACAATATAATGTGTTTTCTGGTGGACGTCCATGCTAACAATTGGGAGGATCGCATGACCAGTGACTTTTTACATGTGGGCATAAGTGTCCGCAATCTTGAAGAATCGGTTCGATTTTATACAGAGGCCCTTGGAATGGAAGTAGGTATCAGGGCCCACCATGAGGGGGAGAAGATCAGCCAAGTGGTTGCGGTAGAAAATACGGAAGTGGAGGTGTGTTATGTTACCAATGGTTCTCATCGTTTGGAGCTGATTGAATATAAAAACAAAGACCAAGTTAAGCTGAATTACTCTTACAAGTCACAGGATGACCCAGGAATCACACATATCGCATTTATTGTTGAAGATGTAGAGAAAAGCTACCAAGAGATAAAAGCACTCGGCTATCAATTTAACTCACCACCCATGGTTACAAGAGACAATGGACCCAAAATCGCTTTTTTTAGGGGTCCGGACAATGTGATTATCGAACTGTATCAAAAAGCAGAGTAGCATTGGGAAGGTATTCTGCGGCGGAGTATATTACGAACCATTCAAAGAGTATTACTAACAGTGAGGTACTAATGAAGGATTTATTCTATCTGGATGCTGTGAATGAAGCTCTGACCGAAGAAATGGCCAGAGATGATCGTGTGTTTATAATTGGAGAGGATATTGCCGTTGGTTATGGTGGCGGCGGTGTATTCGGTGCCACGCGTGGACTATTAGACAAATATGGTGAAGAACGTGTAATTGATGCACCCTTATCGGAATCTGCCATTGCCGGATGCGCTACCGGCGCAGCGCTTGTGGGATATCGACCAATTGTAGAACTCATGTTCGGTGATTTTCTGACGATCGCCTCTGAACAAATAGTTAATTGTGCCGCCAAGATGCGTTGGTCACTGGGCGGAGAGGTTGATATGCCTATTGTTTATCGAACGGCTTATGGCGGTGGTGTTGGTGCGGGAATGCACCACTCCCAGTGTTTTGAGAGTTGGTTTGCCGGTGTTCCCGGCCTAAAGGTTGTAATGCCTTCTACCCCATCCGATGTCAAAGGGCTGTTAAAGGCAGCTGTTCGTGACAACGACCCGGTATTGGTATTGGAGCACAAATTTCTATACAAAAGGCTTCAGGGGCCGGTACCGGATGATGATTACATCATTCCGATTGGAAAGGGTGATATTAAAAGAGAAGGGGACGATGTTACTATCATCGCCCTGTCTGCCATGGTGCAACAAGCTCTCGATGCGGCAAAGCAATTAGAACAGGAAAACATTCAGGCAGAGGTCGTAGATCCACGAACCATTCTGCCGTTGGATGAAGAAATCATCCTCAATTCTGTTGAAAAGACGGGAAAGGCCGTCATCGTGCATGAGGCCCCGGTCATTGGTGGGTTCGGTGGGGAAATTGCGGCCATCTTGGCAGACAAAGGAATCGATTTCCTTGAGACACCCATTAAGCGTGTCGGGGCTCCCTTTTGTCCGGTCCCCTCTTCGCCGGAAATGGAGCAGTTTTATCTGCCGAATGCAAACAATATTGTTCAGGCTGTTCAAGAGATTGTTTAGGTTGAGGAGGGATCATAAATGTTGCACGAAATAAAAGTTCCAGAAACCGGGTTTGGCATTGCAGAGGCGACCATTGTTGAATGGTTCAAAAGTATAGGCGATGAGGTAAAAGAAGGGGAACCGATCCTTTCTGTAGAAACCGAAAAGGTCAATGTTGAGATACCCGCTCCATGCAGTGGGGTTTTATCCGAAATACGATGTCAGGTCGGGGAAGTCATTCCGGTCGGCGGCATCCTTGGTATTATTTCATCTGATGCCCAAGTCGGTGTTTCCGAGTCTGTAAAACCAGCTCAAATGCAAAAGGAATCAGACCAACCGGACGTCGCAAAACTGGTGGTTGAAGATAGCAAGAAAGCCAAAAAAAGAAGGATCTCCCGACTGGCAAAGACCATTGCCAGAAAAAAAGGTATTGATCTGTCTCTGATTGCGTCCGGCAGTGGGCCAGGCGGACGGATTACAAAAGAAGATGTTCTTAATTTTTCGCCTCAAAGCCAAGAACAGGCCGCGTCAGCAAGTATTGAAATTGAGCCAGTCCTTCCACCCGTTGCGCAGATGCCTGATAGCGATAAGAAGGTGACCCTCACCCATTGGCGCAAAGTCATTGCCGACCGGCTAACCACCAGTTGGACAGAGATTCCCCACCACGCCCAATCCATTGATATCGATGTGACGGAATTGTCT
This sequence comes from uncultured Desulfobacula sp., assembly GCA_964562385.1. Lineage (GTDB taxonomy): Bacteria > Desulfobacterota > Desulfobacteria > Desulfobacterales > Desulfobacteraceae > Desulfobacula. The sequence continues at coordinate 18,817 of CAZLTD010000107.1, read as the reverse complement.
GACTATATCGCTGACACTCAAGATGATGCTTCCATCCCACGTTTGACGTACATGCCTTTTATAATGAAAGCGATTCAGGCCGGCATCATGGTTACACCCGAGATCAATGCGCATTGTTTTGGAGATCATTATGTTGTTCGACAGGATCTGAACATTGGGATCGCTGTTGATGCCAATGGAAAGTTGATTGTCCCGGTAGTAAAACAGGTTCAGAATAAGTCGATTACCGAATTAGCCGCAGAATTGAAATCTCTGGTTGTTCGAGCTCGAGAAGATAAACTTGAGCCCCAGGATGTCCAGGATGCCACCATTACCATTTCCAATGTGGGACCGCTGGGACTATATTCCGGATTTTCGATAATTGTACCTCCCCAGACGACCATCGTTTGCGTTGGGGCTGTGCGGGAGGCTCCTGCGGTAATAGACGGGGCTATAGAAATTAGGAAAAAGATGTTTGTAACCAACTCATACGACCACCGGGCGGTGCATGGGGGTCCTGCTTCACGTTTTTTTGCTGAGATGCGGGATAAACTCGAAAGTCTGAAATCGCTCCTTTTGATAATGCGTTGATAAATAGGATTTAAAAGATATCGGAAAAGTGAGGAATTCATATGGTAATACCAAAGAAAGACATAAAGGAAATGGCTTACTGGATGTTGATGGGAAGGCGCCTCGAAGAACGCATTACGACCCTTTTCAAAGAAGCACGTCTGCGTGGCCACCACCACCCAGGAATCGGCCAGGAGGCTACCAGTGTAGGGGTTTGCTATGGACTGGAAGAAAGAGATTATGTCTCGCTTTCCCATCGTGGAAAGAACCCGGAATTGATGAAAGGCATGCCTTTGAAGGACTTAATGGCAGGTTATTATGCCAAAGACCAGGGGTGTGAAGGGGGAAGGGTCCCTACAGGTTCTCACATGTACGGGGATCTTTCTCACCATATTATTCCGATGCCTGGCCCAATCGGAAGTGTAATTCCCATCGCTGTGGGTGTGGGCCTGGGCCTTAAAATGGATAATAAAGGCGCGGTAATGGTGTGTTTTTTTGGAGATGGCGCTGCCAACAGGGGTGACTTTCATGAGGCTCTGAATTTAGCTGCAGCCCTGAAACTGCCGGTTATTTTCGTCCTTATTAATAATGGTTATGCCATGTCTGTTTCCGTGGAAAAAGCTACCGGAATGAAGAAACTTGTAGATCGGGCCAAAGGGTACGGCATGCCGGGAGTAAATGTCGATGGAAATGATGTTCGCAAAGTGTATTTAGAAACCACTAAAGCCATCAAAAGAGCTCGTGCTGGAAGTGGTCCCACCCTTATAGAAAGCATGGTTCATCGTTGGACAGGTCATTCCATTAGTGATGCCGATATTTACCGTAACGATGAGGAGAGAAAAAGAGGTGAGAAAAAAGATCCCATCAAGAGAATAAAAACAGAGCTTCTCAAGGAAGGCATTCTCACTGAAAGACAATTTAAGAATTTAGAAAAAAAGGTTGATGATGAGATTGAGGTGGCTGTTAATTACAGTGAGAAAGAATGTACGATACCGGACCCCTCTGACATATTAAGAGGTGTCTACGCAGAAGATTAACTATAGCACCACTTTTTGTATATAGGCCAAAGTAATAATATTGAACTACACAGTTGGACGAAAGATGAAAACAAAAAGCGGTGGCAGGATTCTTAAGCAATAGTGGCGAAACGAATAGTCACAATTGGCTTGAAAGGAGGTGAAAATTACCTAATTGTAGCTAATTAACAACAACAAAATAAGGAGGGAAAAATGAATTTTTCCGGTTTAAAGCTTTTTAAATCAATTTTTGTATTGGCTGTGGTGGCTGCAATGGTGATTCCGTCCATGGCGACAGCCAAGGATTACAAATTTGCTTGTTCGTTAGGTTGGATGGAGAACGAATCGGGCCAAAGACAACGGTACGGTTTTGAAACCGCTGTAAAGGAATTGGGCGGAACGATTACCTTTACCGATGCAAATTATGATCCTAAAAAACAATCAGATCAGATTGAAGCCTTTATTAAAATGAAACCAGATGCTCTTTTTATCACACCATCCGACCCGGCTGGTATTACCCCGGCAGTTAAAAGAGCGGTAGCGGCCGGCATCCCTGTCTTCATCGCCGATGCGATTGTCGCCGGAGCAGACTGTGTGACCTCAGTTCTCTCAAATGATTTTGGAATGGGGATGTACGGAATTGATTGGATTGCCAAACGGATCGGCGGCAAAGGTAAAATAGGCATTATTGATTTACCCGTAAATGAGTCCTGGGACCTTAGAGGCCAGGGTGCCATGTGGGCCCTTAAATCAAAATACCCTGATATTGAGGTTGTTGCCAAGTGGTCCTGGGATTCCACAGGCGCGGTTACACCACGTCAAGCCGTAGATAACATGCTCACGGCCAACCCGAAAAAAGGTGACTTGGACGCTATTTGGTGCGCCTGGGACGGCGCTGCCATGGAAGGTGCCCTTGCCATTAAAGCGGCTGGCAGAGCGGACGAAATCGTTACGACCGGCATTGACGGTGGCAAAGCAGCCTTCGACTTCATCAAACAGGACACACCCTTTAAAATGACCCTCGCGCAAAGTATCTACACCATGAGTTATTTAACGGTCTATTATGCTCATAAATACCTTGCCGGTGAGCAAGTACCGCGCACGGTTATTGCACCGGTCTTTGGAATTACCAAAGATGAATTAAAGGGAATCAAGAATCCTGAAGATTATGACATCCCTGGCGTTGCTGCAAAATTTGGTTGGACCCGTACACTCTAACAGATAGCTAAACGATAATCCCTTAATCCTTACAACCCATCAATCATGGATGGGTTGTAAGGGTTAATACCTGATCAAATTTCATGCAGGATTCAGGTAAAAACAGAGAACGCATGCCCAATCCCACTAAACCGATAGGTTGAAACTTCAATCTTTCAATTAAAAATAAAAAAAGGTGATCGGCGTGGAAACCACCAAATTAAGCATGCAGGGCATCCAAAAAGAATTTGCTGGCGTTAAAGCCCTGGATGGCGTCAATTTTGAGTTGCTACCTGGAGAAGTTCATGCCTTGCTTGGAATTAACGGGGCTGGCAAATCGACCTTAATAAAAATAATATCCGGTGTTTATCAAAAAGATGCCGGATCTATCGTGCTTAACGGCAAATCTATTGAAATTAACAACCCACAAGATGCAATAAATAACGGAATTGCGACAGTTTATCAAGATCCCCAAATGATCCTCTCTTTTACCGGCTATGAAAATATCTATTTAGGTGCTGAAACTGAAAAAAAAGGTTTGTTCCCACGCATCAACAAACGCGTTCTTCGGGAAAAGGCCGAGGCTCTTTTAGAACGCTTCCCAGTAAATATAGATTTGAACCAACCGGTTTCGGAATTGAGCGCGGTTGAAAAAGAAATCATTGCCGTTTTACGTGCCCTTTCAAAAGAAATGACAGTCCTCATTTTGGATGAACCGACTTCAATTTTGACTGAGACCGAAACTGAAATTCTTTTTCGACTTATCCAGGTCTTAAAGGAGCGGAATGTTGCCATTATTTATATTACGCACCGATTAGAAGAAATATTCCAGATTGCCGACCGGCTTACTATATTGCGTGAGGGTAAAAATGTGGCCACGCTTAGTACGAATGATGATGAAGCTAACAATCATTTAGCAGTCGCCGAGTTAATGCTTGGGAAAAAGCTTGATAAAATATACCCGGAAAAGAGTACTTCCATTGGAGATGAAATACTATCTGTAGATAATTTTTCGCTTGCGGGCAGCTTTGAGGATGTTGCTTTTAAAGTACACGGGGGTGAAATACTCGGTATTTTCGGTTTGGTCGGATCAGGTGTTGAAGAATTGGGGAAAGCGCTATTTAGTGTCATTCCCAAAAACTCTGGAACTGTAAGGATGAAAGGCGCGGAGCTATCGCTTAGCTCAGCTGATGAGGCTATTCGCAATGGCATATTTTTAGTGCCTGGTGATCGACGCGAAGAAGGTCAAATCAATGATGAACCGATCTATTTCAATGTTTCTCTTTCGAATTTAAAACGGGTTAGCGGAGCAACGGGGCTGATTCAAAAAAAGAAAGAGAAACGTTTTGTACAAGAACTTGTCGATCAGGTCCAGTTGGCTGCCCGTGACATTAGCCAGGAGGTGTCATTGCTCAGCGGAGGCAATCAACAAAAAGTGGTAATCAGCAAAGGGCTCTTTACCGAGTCCCAAGTCTATATCTTTGCCGAACCGACGGTGGGCGTCGATGTTGGCGCAAAAACCGGAATTTATCATCTAATCCGCAACCTTGCGAAACAAGGCAAAGCAATCATTATCATTTCCTCGGATTGTGAAGAGGTATTTGGTATGTGCGACCAGGCTATGGTCCTTTACAAAGGGCAGGTTACACTCCAAAAGAGCGTACACGATTGCCATCTCGAAGAAATGTTACTTTGCGGCGTAACTGGAGGGAAGACCGGTGAGTGATAAAAAATTGGTGATATTATCTGATACATTCAAGCCCATTGCTATTTTTTTACTGATGATCGTGCTCATGTTCATTCTGTTTAGTTTCTTTGAATATGACAAAGGTTTTTTAACCACTCGAAATATCCGGATGCTTTTCACGCATATGTCCATATCCGCCATTACTGCATTGGGCCTTACGTATGTAATTGCCGTAGGTCATTTTGATATGTCCTTTTATCTGGTCGGGTGCCTGGCTGCTATGACCACCAGCTATTTTAATAAAACCGATCTTATGATGAACAGTTTTATGCTTGGTAATATTCACGCGTTTGTTATCCCGGCGGTTTTAGCCGGTGTAGCAGTGGGGTGCCTATGGGGGTTGGTTAGCGGGATCGCGGTTGGTGTTTTTAAACTTGGCGATATGGTGACAACCATTGGTACCGGGTTTATGGCCTTTGGCATGGCGTATTTTTATACAAAAGGATCATTTATCTACGATAATTTTCTGACCTCCGGTATTACCGAGATCAATGACGCCAAATGGTTTGCAATCCCATTCCCCATTATTTTAATGGTAGGACTCTACTTCATAAGCTATCTGTTTCTAAGCCGCTCCAAACATGGACGCTGTATGTATGCCGCCGGCAGCAATAGGGTCGCTGCTGTTTTTTCCGGCGTAAAGGTAAAACACTACATCATTCTCGCATTTGTGGTGTGCTCGGGTTTTACGTCCTTGGCGGCCATTATGACGACAGCCGCCCAAGGGGTCGGCAGTGTCAAGGCTAGTCTCAATTTCTTAATGCCGGCTTATGCGGCAGTCTATATTGGGATTGCGGTATTTAAAAAGCCAACCGTGATCGGTACGTTTTTTGGTGTCCTGTTCTCAGCTATTATGTTGAATGGATTTACTTTAATGGCCCTACCTTTCTATTTAAGTGACTTAATTATCGCCACTGCAATGATAATTGCGATCATGGCATCAAAGATTGATTGGGCGTCAATTAAAAAGAAAAGATCGGATACCGCACCGGTAACACACGCGAATTAAAAATCGAGGTATCAGCATGAATGACAACGCAAATGCGAATGAAAGCGGATTTGAGATAGGTAATCTATTCCAGGCCAAGTATGGGTTGATATGGGTCGCTTTGATCATGGTGGGTGTGTTTGCAATAGCCTCGCCGACCTTTAGAACGCCGGGCAATTTACTTGAAATTCTTCGTCAATCTGGCCTCCTTGCGATCATGGTTATTGGTTTGACTTGGATTGCCGCTACCGGTGAAATTGATGTCAGTTATGGTGATATTGCCGCTTTTACCGGAATCATGACAGCCGTGTTCCTGAAAGCAGGCTTGCCGTGGCCGGTTACCTTCCTGTTGGCAGTATGCCTGGGATCAATTTTTGGCGTGTTCAGCGGTATATTAATCGTCTACTTTAACTTCCCATCGCTAATCGCCACCCTGGCCGTTGGTTCCGGCCTGGCTAAATCAATTGCACGTTGGGTGAGTGGTGGTGCGGTGATTCATATTTCCAACCCGCCCGGTCTTGTCTATCAGATCGTCTATGGTACATTCTTTGGCATACCCATTTTATTTTTCATTACCTTGGCCATTTATCTAATCTGTAGAGAGTTTCAGGACAAAACAACTACCGGTCAACATTTGTACGCGCTCGGTGAAAACAGGCAGGCCACCCAGGAGGCCGGTATTAGTGAGCGTAAGATATTATTGTCCTTGTATGTCCTTTCGGCGCTTTTGGCGTCTATTGCCGGGGTCCTACTGACAGCCATGGTCGCATCCGGCAATCCTAACATCGGCGGGTCTTATTTTTTAGACGGCCTGACAGTTGTTTTTCTTGGGGCTATGATCATCAAAGCCGGGCAGCCAAACGTGATTGGTACGCTTATAGGCGTTATAATTTTGTCGATCTTGAGTAATGGGTTAACCCTGATGGGGGAGTATTTCTTTGTCGGGAATATTGTCAAGGGCATACTGCTTGTTTTCGGTGTAATTGTTGTCACGCTTGCAAGAAAAAGAAGGCAAGTAGACGGTAAATTTGTTGTGGCTTAAAACAGTTTTTAATTAAACTAGACAAAGAATGCTGGGGTAAATGCTAAATGACCAGGGATATTTTATTAGGGCTTGATGTCGGGACCAGCGGTACTAACAGCGTTATCTCAGACGCTTCTGGCAAGATCCTCGGCCAAGGATCTTTTGCCTATGACCAGTTAACGCCCCGACCCGGATGGGTTGAACAAGACCCTGCGTGGTATATTGACGGTGTTAAAAACAGTGCGGCACTGGCGCTGAAGACATCCGGGAGGAATTGGTCGGATGTTTGCGGTCTTAGTATTACCCATCAACGCTTGACGTGCATTCCGGTTGATCAAAATGGCAACCCGCTCTATCCCGCCATCGTCTGGAATGACACCCGTTGTACCGAAGAAGTTCAATGGGCCACGGAAGCCATTGGGGCTGAGACAATTTTTAAAAGGACCGGCTATGCCCCAGGCATATGGACGGTGTACAAGGTTCTGTGGCTAAAAAATAATCGACCGGAAATCTATGAAAAGGCCCACCAGATTCATATGGTTTCTGATTGGTTGATCCATGGATTGACCGGGGAAGCTATCACCAGCTATGGCACCGCGGTTACTTCCGGTGTTCTTGATTTAAACGCCAAGAATAAATGGGATACGGAATTGCTGAAGCAATTCGGTTTGAGGGAAGATATTTTTATAAATAACATCAGACCCTCCGGGGAGATTGCCGGCAAAGTCACCAAAAATGGGGAGGCTATATTTGGTATCCCCGAGGGTATCCCGGTGGTATTAGCTGCTGGAGATCAACCGTGCGGCTGTCTAGGAGCCGGACAATTACAAAGTGGAACCTTGTCTGTAAATGGCGGAACCGCTTGTACGTGTGAAACCCTGGTAGCCGAAATCCCGGCACTGCGTTATCCGAATTATTTCGTGGAAATCAGCCCAACCGGCGTCTATATCATGGAAAATTCGATTTATAGCGGCGTTTCCGCACTAGTCAAATGGTACCATGATAATTTTGACAGTTACCCGAACGAGAAAAAAACCAGCAAGTGGGACTACGTTCAAGATTTAGCCGCAGGCACACCGGTTGGGAATCTGGGGCTCATAATGATCCCTTTTTTAGGGGGAGCAGGCGCGCCTTATTGGAATATGGATGCAAGAGGTGCTCTGCTGGGACTTACCGAAGACCATGGCAAAGGGCATGTGCTTAGAGCCATTATTGAAGGACTGGCCTATGAGGCTAAAAAGGAAAGCGACCTGATGGCAAAAGATTCTTCCGATACGCTGAAGCGCTTGATCACATACGGTGGATCCAACGCAATTTGGAATCAAACCCTTGCAAACGTATTCAACAAACCTCTTGATGCAGTATCGATTGCAGATACTAATGCCTTGGGGGCAGCCATGTGTGCCGCGGCAGGTGTTGGCATATATGAAAATGTGACTTCCGCCGGTAAGGCAATGGCGCCAGAGGTAACCACCTATACCCCGGAAGAAAAAGCGGTCTCTTTCTATAACGCGTTTTATAGTGAAGTATATGAGGGGCTCTATGATTCTATCGAGGAAAAATTATCGCTTGGACGAAAGCTCGCACTTAAGTTTGTCGGGGAGTAACCCATGAAGCCTATCACAAATAGATGAAAGGGGAAAAGGCATGGAAAATTTTGAATTATACAATCCTGTGAAGATTATTTTTGGACCCGGCGAAGTCTCTAAGACCGGGGAGGAAGCTGCCAAACTTGGTAAAAAGGCGATGGTGGTATCTTATAAGGAACACGATTTTTTCATAGATTTACTTAAGAGCGTTGAATCCATGTTGACGACAGCCGGTCTTGGCGTGGTGCCCTATTACGAGGTAACCGCCAACCCGTTGATGGGTCAGGTGGATGCGGCTGTCCGCCAGTGCAAGGACGAAGATGTGGACATTGTGATTGCAGTCGGTGGTGGAAGCGCCATGGATGTCGCCAAGATCACGGCAGCGGGTGTTTATTACCAAGGAGACCTATGGGAAATGATCGTCAGCCGTCATGACCAGGAGGTCGCTGAGCCACCTGAAAAAGCGCTGCCGCTCTTAATGGTGCCAACCCTTCCGGCAACCAGTAGCGAGATGAATTGTGGCGCAGTGGTGACAAACGAGAGAACCAGGGAAAAATCCTATGTGTTTGCCGAATGTTTATATCCGCAGGTGTCCATCGTTGACCCGTCACTCACCTGCAGTCTGCCGCCTTATCAAACGGCCTGCGGTGCAGCTGATGCTATTTCACATGCCATGGAAACATACCTGAATGGTGTGGATGATACGCCTTTACAAGATCGTTTCTTAGAAGGCGTCATTGTCACTATAATGGAGAATGTAGGCAAAGCATTGGAAAATCCGAATGATGTACAAGTGCGGGCACATCTCCAGTGGGCCAGCGTCGTTGCCTGGAACGGATGGTTAGCGGCGGGGATCGGCGGATGGGCGCCAATGCATCAACTTGGACATGTTCTATCAGCACGACACGACGTTACCCACGGGGCCTCTTTGGCCATTGTGATGGTTGCCTGGATGAAACAGTTACATGAATATCGTTTGGAAAGATATGTTCAGTTTGCAGATCGAATACTCGGTATGGAAATCTCCGGGAAAGAGCCCAAAGAAGTGGCGCTATCAGCTATCGATCAATTTGACTCATTTCTAAAGAGAATTGGTGTGCCCACACGCTTGTCGGATCTTAAAATTACCGGTGATGATATTGATAGCATGGTTGACGATGTCGTACGGATCAGCTTTGGCCCGGACGGCAAACTCAATAGCCGACCGCCAATTGATAAAGAACAGGTAAAAACAATCTACAAGCTTGCTTCATAGACAAGGATACCAAATAAGAAATATGGAACTCAACATTGTTGATTTGGCCCAAATGATGGATCTTAGTGTGGTGCAGGCCCAACACACTGAAGAAGAAGTGCGGCAAGTCGCTGAATTGGCCATCCGCTATCAATGTAAAGCGGTATTTACGTTGCCTTGCCAAACGCGTCTGTTGAGTCAGTTGCTTGGGGATGAAAAGGTAGTTATTGGAGGCGTTGTCGGCTTTCCATCCGGCGGTGCCACTATAAACACAAAAACTTGTGAGGCCAAGGAACTGATCGACCTGGGTTGCAGAGAGTTGGATATGGTTATCAACATCGGTAAACTTCGATCCGGAAGCCATGAATATGTAAGAGAAGATATTCAGTCCATTGTTGAGGTTGCCGGTAGTATCCCAGTGAAGGTTGTTCTTGAATGTCATTATCTCACCGGCGAAGACATTCGTGCAGGATGTGAACTGTCCATGCAAGCAGGCGCCACATTTGTGAAGACAGCCACAGGTTGGGCACCTACTGGCGCTACCCTGGAAAATGTTTCCCATATTCATTCCTGTACAAAAGACCAAATTGCCATCAAAGCAGCGGGTGATGTCCGCGGGTTGGAAACGCTTCTGGAAATGTATCGCCGTGGAGCACGCCGTTTCGGAGTCGGATATGACTCAGGAAAAAAAATATTAGAACAGGCTGAGAATTACCCAGGCGGCAAAATCGAATTTTGATAGAGAATCATTTTTTAAAGGAGACACTTATGAAAGGCCCTTTCATCATTGCCTACGATTTGGGAACCGGCGGAAATAAGGCATCCTTATATGATGCTAACGGCAGGTGCCTGGCAGAAAATTTTGTTTCCTATCCCACCCAATATCCGGCAACTGGATGGCACGAGCAACGACCAGATGACTGGTGGGATGCTGTGGTTAAGAGTACCAATCGTCTGCTCAAGGATGCGCCTGTAGAAAAAGATGAGATTTGTTGCTGTGGAATATCCGGTCATAGTTTGGGTGTCGTCCCTCTCGATTCGCAAGGCAAGCTTCTACGGGAAGCAACGCCGATCTGGTCTGATTCAAGAGCCCTCGCACAGAGCAAAGCGTTTTTTGAGAAAGTTGACGAGAAAGAATGGTATCTTTTGACCGGCAATGGGTTTCCTCCTTCTTTGTATTCAGTGTTCAAGATGATGTGGTATCGGGATAATGAGCCGGATATGTTTAATAATATCCATAAGATTATTGGTACAAAGGATTATATCAACTATGTGCTGACAGGCAAAATGGTTACCGATTATTCCTACGCATCCGGATGCGGTATCTATGATTTAGTAAATTGGGAATACTCCGAGGCAATGCTCAGTGCCAGCGGTCTGCCAAAGGGTATTTTCCCCGATATTGTCCCATCTACTGAGGTGATTGGAGAGCTTACCCCAGAAGCATCAAGAACCCTGAACCTTCCTATGCACCTGAAAGTAGTGGCTGGGGGGGTTGATAATTCTTGCATGGCGCTTGGTGCCAGAAGCTTCAAGGAGGGAAGGGTCTATAATTCGCTCGGTTCGTCCAGCTGGATTGCGGTGTCGTCCGGAGCGCCGCTTTTGGATGATCGGACGCGGCCGTACGTTTTTACGCATGTTGTCCCGGACATGTTTGTATCTGCTATGGCAATTTTTTCTTCCGGTTCCAGTTTCCGGTGGCTACGGGATCAGGTCTGCCAATCAATGGTATCCGAGGCTGAAATACAGAGTATTGATCCATATGAACTGATGACCAAGGAGGCGGAGACATCACCCATAGGATCGAATGCCCTTCTATTTAACCCAAGTTTAGCTGGCGGGAGCTCATTAGATGATAGCCCGAATATTCGTGGTGCCTTTATGGGCCTAGATCTCGGTCATACGCGACCGGATATTATAAGGTCTGTCATGGAAGGTGTTGCCATGGGGCTACGCCAGGTCTTGGACGAGCTAAAAAGTTTAACAAGCATTGGCGCGGAAATGACAGTTGTGGGCGGCAGCAGCCGGAGCCGGCTCTGGCGACAGATATTTGCCGACGTATATCAGATGGACATTGTCAAGACGAACATTGATCAGCAGGCGGCGGCCTTGGGAGCAGCAGCCTTGGCGGCCGTTGGAACCGGTATTTGGCCCGATTTTAATATAATAGATGATATTCATACAATCGAGGACCTCGAAAAGCCGATCTCGGAAAATAGCGCTTCATATGAGAAACTGCTGTTCGTATATAGAGAGGCGAGTCACTTTAATTCCAAAATAGGGGATATGCTGGCTTCGGTTTCCATAACCGAGAGAGAAGAATGAATCGAATACGCTAACCTGCATAATAAGAGGTGGTATGGATAATATGCTTGAAGGTAAAACGGCAATTGTCACTGGTGCCAGTCGTGGAATTGGAAAAAATATAGCTATTGCTCTTGGCAGGCAAAAAATGCGGTTGGCATTGCTTGCCCGTTCAACAGATATGCTGCAAGAAGTGGTTGAGAAAATTCAGGCCGTAGGCGGTGAAGCTGTTGCAATTCCTTGTGACTTGATGAATCCAAGTGCAGTTAAAGATTCCTTGGACAGTATTTCCCAGCATTTTAGCACCTTGGATGTACTTATCAGCAATGCAGGAATATTTCTTGAAAAACCGATTACTGACATTGAGCTAGAAGAATGGGAAAAGGTTCTGAGAACCAATCTTACAGGGACATTTCTTTTATGCCAGAGTGCATTTTCCAAGATGAAAGACCAAAGATTTGGAAGGATTATTGCGATTGCAAGTTCTGCCAGCACCCAGGGCTATGTTGATCAAGCAGCTTACTGCGCAAGCAAGCATGGATTGCTTGGATTTACACGCTGTCTATCAATTGAAGCTAGAGCGCATAATGTTCATGTCCACACAATTTGTCCGGGTGGGGTAAGGACCGACCTGATTAAGGACACTTTTATGGGGAATCGGGTCAGCCAGGGTCCTCTGATCGAACCCGACAACATCGCGGACCTCGTTCTTTTTTTAATCCGTCAACCGGAAAATATTGATATTCCTGAAATCATCGTTAAACGGTTTGCAAGCTAATTTCTGAGGAAAATGATTAATGGCAAAGAATTTTGACATTGTGGTTATTGGTGGTGGGCCTGGTGGATACGTGGCGGCTATTCGTGCGTCTCAAAGCGGTTTAAGCACCGCTCTCGTGGAGAAATCAGCCCTGGGCGGCGTCTGCCTCAACTGGGGATGTATACCTACCAAAGCCTTGCTGAAGAGTGCGGAGCAAATGGCTTTTTTAAACGAGGCATCAGGTTGGGGTTTTGAATTTGAAAAACTTAGGTTTGATTTTAATAATATTGTTCAAAGAAGCAGATCGATAGCGAAAGACAATTCTCGTGGCGTTGAATTCCTGATGAAAAAAAATAACATCAGCGTCATTAAGGGCGCAGGTGTTTTAGAAGATACCTCGACAGTGGTCGTCCTAGATAACAAAGACCGAGAAATAGACCGGTTGGTGGCTAAACACATTATTATTGCTACCGGTGGCCGTCCTCGGATGATTCCAGGGATTAAATTTGACGGAAAGCGGATAATAACAAGCAAGGAGGCGCTGTTATTGAAAAAGCCGCCCAAGTCTATGATTATAATTGGTGCTGGCTCGATCGGAGTTGAGTTTGGATATCTATATCATACTTTTGGAACTGAAATAAAAATCGTGGAAATGATGCCACATCTTCTGCCAACCGCAGATGTGGATATCTCAAAAACTTTACAACGGAATTTTAAAAAAATGGGTCTTACCCTATTTACCGGAACTCGTGTGGAGTCAGTAAAAAAAGATAGGACCAAAGTAACCGTCAAATTGTCGGAAAAAGGAGGCTCTAATGAGATCAGCGCTGAATGCTGCCTCGTGGCAATTGGCGTTCAGGGAAACATAGAAGGACTGGGGCTTGAAAAAATCGGGGTGGAATTAGCAAAAGACGCTATTGCCACAGATAATTTCATGCGCACCAACGTGGAAGGTATTTATGCTATTGGCGACGTGGCTGGAGAACCATGTCTGGCCCATGTTGCATCACACGAAGGTATCGTGTGTGTAGACAATATCGTGGGCAAAAAAACACCCGGAATAAATTACAGTCATGTTCCAGCATGTACATATTGCCAGCCCCAGGTTGCGACGGTCGGAATGACCGAGCAGCAGGCCATTAAGAAAGGCTTCGATATAAAAGTTGGGAAATTTCCCTTTTCCGCAAGCGGAAAAGCGCGTGCCATCGGTGAAACCGATGGATTTGTGAAAGTGATATTTGACTCCAAATATAGAGAGCTTCTGGGCGCTCATATAATCGGGTCTCAGGCGACAGAACTAATAGCTGAATTGGTTCTTGCCAAAACACTGGAATGCAATGATGAAGAGATAACCCATACCATTCATGCCCATCCAACTCTTTCAGAGGCCACGATGGAAGCCATCCTAAATGTTTTCCAATCCGCTATTCACATTTAAATATCTTTATGCCATTTTTAACTTTATCTGATAATTGCCGTCTGTACTATCAATTTTACGATCCGGATAAATCCAAGCCAGTGGCTGTTTTTCTAAACGGTACAGCGCAAACTACCAAATCATGGTGGCTGCAGACGAAAGATCTTCAGGGTCAATTTAGAATTCTATTATACGATGCTCGTGGGCAGGGACAGAGCGATCTAGAAAAAAAAGAATTGACCCTTGATGGACACATTCATGATTTGGTTCGGCTATTGGATTATCTGGGTATAGAGATTTCCCATCTGGTAGGTCTGAGCCACGGGGCGCGTATAGCATGCGAATTCGGCCAACGTTACCCTGATCGAACCAATAGGGTGGTTTTATGTGGTTTGGGTAATGATCTAAGTCCCCGTACGTTTGCGCTGATAGAATCATGGTATCAAGTTCTAAAATCAGGTAACCTCGAAACATTGGCTTGGTCAATGCTTCCAGTGGTTTTTGGGGAACTTTATCTGGAGAAGCACAAAGCAATACTGAATGACATGGTATCGGTTATCGTTAGGCGTAACAAGGCTGATTCAATCAAAATGCATCTCAAATCCATGGTTCATTATCTTTCAGTTGCAGATATGATATTTGAAGAATATCCGCCAGCCCTTGTCGTCACCGGTAATCAGGATGTTATTATTCAGATAGAGCAATCCCGAAGGTTGGCAGAAAAATTAGGTGCTCACCTGATACAGCTAAAAGGTGTTGGACATAGTCCAAACGTCGAAGCGGGCGGCACCTTCAACCAGATAGTTGCTCAATTTTTGTCGGCATCGAAATAAAAGATCGGATAGCTGTCACTTTCAAAGCCAGTAAAAATTTAGTCTAATATTATCAAACACATTTTCATTGAGACAGGGTGGTCTTTTTCATGGGTTTACCCAGTTTTTTTTATTTTAGGCTACTAAAATAAATCTGCTATAATTGCTCTAATTCAAGAATTAAAGATTACATCAAACCCAGTGGTCCGCCCAAACAAAAGGTTTTGTAACATAGTGTAATAATGAAGGAATTTAAAAGAGTTAACATAACTCGGGTGAAGTCTAAGCATCGCTGAAGAGGTCCATTTGCGGTGATTCGGTTTGAAAGTCCAAAGTCCTGGAAGTCACTCTAATGACCATCTATCCTTTATTGTGATTGATACCTTAGTGAAAATTTCAAAATAAATCTTAAAATAGGAGCAGGGCTATTCATATTAATTTGTCCTGACTTTTAAGTAGATACCCACGGGCTTACACCCGTGGCGCTGTCTGAATGATTCTGCCTATTTTAACCTCGGCATTCATCCCCGGGCTCACGCCCGAGGTCTTCTGCTAAAATTGGATAAATTTTGCCCCGAATCCTGATAGATCAGACCAGACAACCTCCGCGCTTTTAACATCTTTTTGCTTATTATCTCTAAAAGTCATGCGGATCTTCTTGCCTTTGGGCAAATTGATCTGTCTATCAACTGAAATACTTGCACCATAATGGCCAATTATTTGGATTGTTCCAGTGAAATCCGAATCATCTACCGAAATGGAAACATCATTGTTAAAGCATGTCTTTGTTGACCGTCCATTTTTACTAGGCATTGGGTTGAATCCTTTTATTGATGTTTCAGTTTGAACGATCTGTTAAAGAAATGCAAAGACGCAGAGATACTACAACGTGGCATGTAAATAGTCAAGGATTCTTTTCAAAACTCTATTAATTTATAATTAGATATATTTTTTATATAACTGATATCATTGTTTAAAAGATTTATTTTATAGGAAACTGTACCATTCTCACGTATTTAAGTATAACATAATTATGCAATATTTTTATTTTGATCATTTTCTTGACAACATACCACAATGTGGTTATACTTGCCTCCATTCCAAGTGAGGCTGTATTAGTCAATAAACTTTGTGCTTCCTGCCCACCAATAAGTGAAGCACAAAAAATGTTGTGTTATTTCTGATAGGCAATCATAGCCGACGTATTATTCCGGCAAATATAAATAGTAGAATGATCTAACGCTCCATCGTAAGGAGTTCTCGACTTCGCATTCTTTAGCCCAATACTTGCTCCTGTCCAAATCCAAGAGAATCCACTCCTGATCCTACATCTATACGTCTCCCTTGAATCGAAATATCTATTCATACATCCGAAATCAGGAGGGCATGATAATGAATTCCACAACCAAGCTAAGCACTAAAAGTGCTAAAAATGATATCGATCAAAATAAACTCGAAGAATTTATATCTGATTTTCGGGGAAATGTACTTTTACCCGAAACCCACGGATACGAACAAGCCCGTAAAATCTGGAACGGTATGTTCGACAAAAGGCCGGCAGTTATAGCCCGATGCATTGGAACAAGTGATGTCATAAAGGCCGTAAAATTTGCTGGGGATAACGATCTCGAAATTTCAGTAAAAGGCGGCGGACACAACTCGGCTGGAACCGCAGTATGCGATGGCGGACTCATGGTGGACCTGTCACCCATGCGGCGGGTAACTGTAAATCCGGATAAAAAAACTGCCAGGGTAGATGGAGGCTGTTTGCTTGGTGATGTAGATGCCGAGACACAGCTTTATGGGCTTGCGGTATCTGCAGGTATTGTATCCCACACCGGTGTGGGCGGACTCGCATTGGGAGGCGGATTCGGCTGGATAAGCCGTAAGTATGGCCTTTCAGTGGATAATTTCCTGTCAGCTGAGGTTGTGACAGCCGATGGTCAGTTAGTCACGGCGAGTGAAAGTGAAAATACAGATCTGTTCTGGGGTATCAGAGGGGGGGGCGGGAATTTTGGTATCGTCACTTCCTTTGAACTTAAATGTGCGGATATTGGCCAGGAGGTATATTCAGGACTCATAGTCAAAGATTTTAAGGATGCCAAAAGTTATATGCAATTTCATCGGGATTATGTGAGAACCTTGCCGGATGAGATGACAGTTTGGCTGGTTGTCCGTCATGCGCCGCCGCTACCGTTTTTGCCTTCTGAGGTTCATGGGAAAATGGTGGTTATCGTACCGTTCGTATGGCTGGGCAAGCCCGAAGAGGGCGAAAAGTTTATCAAGCCTATTCGTGATACAACCAAAACACTGGGAGAAGGAATTGGCAAACACCCATGGGTTGTTTGGCAATCGGGCTTTGATGGCCTTGTCAGCCATGGGGCCCGAAATTACTGGAAATCGCACCATCTGAAAAATCTGAGCGATGCCTGCCTTGACCAAGTCATCAAATTCGCCGGCAAGCTACCGACTGAAGAATGCGAAGTGTTTATACCACACATGGAAGGCGTTCCGAGCCGTACAAACGGTAATGACACGGCGTTTGCCCACCGTAATACCCCTTTTGTTCTCAATATCCATACACGCTGGCAGAAACCTGAAGAAGATGAAAGATGTCTGAAATGGGCCAGGGACTTCCATGAAGGAACCCAGGAGTTTGCCAGCGGTGTTTATGTAAATTTCCTTAGTCAGGAAGGTGAAGACAGAATAAAAGAAGCCTATACTGAGGAGGTATGGAATCAATTGGTTGCAGTTAAGAATAAGTGGGATCCGGAAAATCGATTTCATATATATCAAAATATAAAACCCACAGGATAGCAGGAGGATTCCCTATGAGCGGCCAAAATATAAAACCAAATATTTCGATAGACCAACTGTGGAATGCAGTCAAAAAAGAGTATGCGAATGTGGCCGTAGATCCCCACAAGGGCTATCATTTCCACACGGGGCGGGAGGCCTTGAATCGCATCGGATACGACGAGTCCCTTTATGAAACTCTACCGGAAGTAAATATCGCCTCTTTTGCCGGCACTGGGAATCCATTCATGTTAGGTCCCATAAATCCCGGAGAAACCGTTGTCGATGTTGGCTCTGGATCGGGATTCGATGCACTAATTGCATCAAAGTTTGTTGGACCGAGTGGTCAAGTTGTTGGAATTGATATGACCCGCGAAATGAGAGCAAAAGCCACAAAGGGCGCTAAGGAACTAGATGCAGGCAACATTGAATTTAGAGAAGGGATGGCGGAGGACCTACCATTGCCAGATGAGTTCGCCGATGTCGTAATCAGTAATGGGGTGCTCAACCTCACAGTTAATAAGGTGGATACCTTAAAAGAATGGGCACGTATCCTGAAACCAGGCGGGCGCCTTTATATTGGTGATATTGTTGTATCCAAAGCTGTGCCCCAATCGGCATTGGACGATATTTCTTTATGGACGGGGTGAATCGCCGGAGGTCTGCAGGATGCAGATCTATTGAGTGCCATAAAGGCTTCCGGCTTTGAAAAAGCTGAAATTGTTCAAACACATACCATTTTCGAAGATGTCCCCAATCCATCAAGTGCCCAGGAGTTTGGAACCAAGGGAGTAAGTTTTCGTGCTTTTAAGCCGATATAGTTGGAAATTGACGATTACGTTTAGAATAACAGCGTTTATATGGAAGATAAGAAGAGGTTCAAAATGAGAATGATAATGAATGTGCGCATACCGCACGAGCCGTTTAACACCCTGACAAAAGAGGGAAAGACCGGAGAAATTCTCCAAAACATAATTAATGAACTTAAACCTGAATCAATTTACTTTACAGAACAGAATGGAACTCGGGGAGCCATAGCCGTTATCGATGTGAATGATCCTTCCCAGATTCCATTTTTTGCAGAACCATTTTTCTTAAAGTTTAAAGCGGATTGTGAATTCAGGGTTGCCATTTCACTCGAAGATCTAGGTAGAGCGAAACTCGATGAATTGGGTGAGAAATGGGGATAACTAATTCTATTATGAATTGTGGATTAAAATATAAATCTCTGTTCGCATGATGCCTAACCGAGAAAGTGATAAATTTTGTGAAACAATAATTTGCATGAATTCAAGTGTGTAATCATGAAAAAGAATATAGGGAACATTGAAAGAACTTGGTCAAAGAACAAACCATGCGAAACAGAAGACGCATGAATATGGGGCAG
>CAZLTD010000106.1:0-21694 GCA_964562385.1 uncultured Desulfobacula sp. | reverse complement strand
CAGGACGCAGATTCCACCTTAGCAAGTGGTCCAAAAATCGGGGTTAAGCGCAGGGTCCAGGAAATGAATAAGCTCAATGCCCTTGTTATCCGCATTTACCGCCAGGGCCGCGCACAGGTTTTCAAGGGTATGCCGCAAATCAAAATCAATATGTTCAAGATCCAGCTTACCAGCCTCTATTTTGGAAAAATCGAGAATATCATTAATAATATCCAGAAGGGATTCGGATTCCATCACCAGGGTTGTGGCCAGGCTTTGCTGTTCAATTGAAAGATCCGTCTGCCTGAGCAAATCTGCCATCCCCATAATCCCATTCAGCGGTGTTCTGATTTCATGACTCATATTGGCCAGAAATTCGCTTTTGATTTTGCTGGCCTCTCTGGCTTTATCCAGGGCTGTCCTTATCTGGGTATTCCCCATGTCAAGGCTGACAATCAGACCGTTGTAGGAGGCAATAACCTGGCCGATCTCATCATCCGCCGTCCATTCTGCCGGTTTTAACTCCTGGTATTTGTTGAACCGCCGTATGGATGCAATCAATCGGTGCATGGGAACCATGATGATCTGATAATTGGCAAATAGGGCACTGGCCATCACTGTCAACACCAGGATCAAAAACAGCAGACCATCCCTGAAAAACCGCTTGAGAAGCACCTGGTATATCTTGTTTTTTTCAGCATATAAGTATAATTTCCCAAGAACTTCGGGTTCATCGAAAACATCGTAGACAATATCGATGGCTGACACCAGGTAAAGATCCTCAGCCATTGCTTTGGGAACATTTCCGGCTTTAAATTCCCTTCCCCCCAGACTTTCCACAACCTTGACCCCGCTGATGTCCGGATTATTAAGCATGGCGTTGATCTGGGAATCAATGACCCCGATATTCAGGTTCCATAATGACTGCCCCAGGGGCTTGGAATAGCTTTTGGCATTCACCGCAGCATGTTCCAGAATACTGGTCTTCATGTCGTAGTATGAAAGAAACCCGGCAGATACGGAGATAAGGATAAAACTGAACACAACGGGCGGCAGGACAATCCCGAAGAACTTGGCTTTTATGGACCGCAGACCGAATAATTCAAACCGCTTAAATTTCCTTGCTGACGACATTAGTTGTCCCCGGATTTGATATACTGCTGTTCATTGTGTGGGGTAAAGATCACACCAGTGTGACCCATTGTGTTCTGTCTTAGTGATATTGTCTAACATAGCTGATATCAAAAGACAAAGCCAATTTTACACAAGTTTTACATAGCCGTCTTGAATCTTTTTCTTTTCTAATCTATATGAGCCTCTATGATAATAAAAACAGGTGACATAGCGGTTGTGGGGATGTCTACCATTTTTCCCAACGCCCCGGATAGTAATGTCTTTCTTGATAATCTGACAAACAAGCGGTCCAGTATCGTCAAAGTGCCGGATCACCGCTGGAATGTGCCGGCAGACCGGTTTTTATCCGATGATCTTAAGCCGGATACGGCCGTGTCGGACAGAGCCGGCATTATTGAAAATTTTAATTTCAATGCTGATGGGTTTGATGTGGACCCGGACCTGCTCTCAGGGCTTGACCCGGTACACCAGTTGGTTCTTCAGGCCGGCCGGGACGCCTTTTGTCAATGCGCCCACACCCGGGAACAAAAAAAACAGACCGGCGTAATTCTGGCGGCTATTTCATTGCCTACGGATTCCTCCAACCGGGTATCACGACAACTTCTGTTTGACCAAAATCACAGATCACCCCTTCCTTATGAACACACAAGTGCCGGGATGCTGTCTTATCCTGCGGCAGTTCTCTGCCGGGCCATGGGGTTCAAAGCAGGTTCCTATACACTGGATGCTGCCTGCGCATCATCGCTTTTTGCCATTAAACTTGCCTGCGAAACCCTGTCCCTGAAAAAAGCGGACATCATGGTGACCGGTGGTGTTTCGCGACCGGACTGCCTCTACACACAGATCGGTTTTACCCAGCTTGCCGCACTGTCTCCCACAGGGCAATGCGCGCCATTTGATAAAGATGCCAACGGCCTGGTGGTGGGCGAAGGCGCCGGCATCATCGTGCTGAAACGCCTGGAGGATGCCATTGCTTCAAAAGACCGGATTCATGCCGTTATCAAAGGCTTTGGCGTTTCCAACGACATTGAAGGCACCCTTGTGGGACCGGCCAGCGAAGGACAGACCCGTGCCATGGTCTCGGCGTTTAATAAAGCCAATTTTTCACCGTCTGACATCCAGTATCTGGAATGTCATGGTTCGGGAACACCTGTGGGAGACCAGGTTGAGCTCTCCAGCATTGAAGCGTTAACCCGGCATTTTGACTGCCCCGACACCCGTTTTTCAATCGGCTCGGTAAAATCCATGACCGGTCACCTGCTGACGGCGGCAGGGGCTGCCGGATTTATTAAAACGGTATTGGCAATGAACAAGCGATTTTTACCACCATCCTTAAACTTTTCAACACCACCGGAAAAGTCTCTTTTAACCCGGTCAAATATCACGGTCCAGACGGATGTTGAAGACTGGGTCCCCCACCGGCCTGGGGAGAAGAGAAAAGCGGGAATTTCTGCGTTCGGTTTTGGTGGAATTAATGCCCATGTTCTGGTTGAAGAATACAAAAACGATTCCCGGCAGGTTTACATTAAATCCCCTGACACTGAACCGGATCTTACAAGCGTTCCGTGCGCCATTGTCGGCATGGGGATTGTGACGCGTGACAATGACACCATCAGCGGGCTTTCTGGTCAGATTTTTCATCAATCCAAGCCTCCTGAAGGGCCCCAGGACAGATTTAAGACCCAAACCCTGCCCGATGATATTGACGCCCGGGGATACTATATCCAAAGGTTTGACACCCATGTGGGGGAATTTCATATTCCTCCCAACCAGATCACCGATATACTGCCCCAGCACCTGATCCTGCTCAAATCAGCCAAGAAAGCGCTGGAAGATGCCAAAATACCGGCCAGACCCGGCGAAAGCGACCCCGCTCGCGAACGAATGGGCTGTGCCATCGGGATTGAATTTGATTATGGTGCCACTGATTTTCGCATGCGGTGGGATTTGCACCAGCTGCCCCAATCCGTCCGGGATCAGGTCAGCCCCCCCTTAACCTTCAACCGGACCCTGGGAGCGCTGGGCGGGATCGTTGCTTCCCGGGTGGCACGGGAATTTAAGCTGGGCGGCCCCTGTTTCACCGTATCCGGCGGCGCTGCATCCGGAATCAAATCCATTGAGACGGCCATTGCCTCTTTAAGTGCCCATGAAACCGACACATTTATCTGCGGCAGCGTTGACCTTGCCTGCGATCTGCGGCAATTTTTATTGAACAGCACTGCCGGACTTTACTCAGATACCAGTCTGCCTTCCGAGGGAAGCGCCAGCCTGATTCTCAAACGGCTGGACTCAGCACAAAAAGACAATGACCGTATTTACGGCATCATTACCGATACAACTGCCTTTTCCGGCACCGGCCTTCCCGGAGAGCCCGATACAGACCCCGGCATTTGGCAGTCAGCCTTTGAAACCTCTATTCATCATGCAATAAAAGCATCCGGCGGTTCAGAAGCCCGGATCGATATGATGATGACAGATCTGCCCCAAATGAGCGCGCTGACGGCATTGACCAGTGGAAACGGGTTCTCCCCGGATTGTATCCTGGCCTCGGCCACAGCCGGCGTCGGTCATACCGGGGCGGCCTCATCGCTGTTCTCGGTTGTTAAAACCGCTTTATGCCTGTATCACCGGCATCTTCCACTTCATAGCAGCACACTGAAAAGTATCAGAAACGACAGCGCCAACAAGGTCGCCCCGACATCGCCACCCAATATGTGGCCGGCCCCGCCAGGCAGACGAAAGCGCCGGGCCTGTGTATCATCTGTCAGTCTGGATGGCGGTATTGCCCACCTGATCATGACACAGTCGGATCATTCCAGGGTATTGGGAACCGGAAAAGCCCATGCGGTTTTACAAGACAGTTCACAGGACACGCCATCACCCCCTAAGACACAAGCCATTCCGGTTGTGACGAACCCCAGAATTATTCCCCCACACACCCGGGAAAAAATAAGCTCCCATCTTTTTGGGATACCACAGGAGTCCGGCATTTTGGAGAATGCTCCTGTTCTGGACCCGGCCCTGTTGGTCAAGGGCACCCAGGCCACGGCAAAAGCCCATGAAAAATTTCTGGCATTTTCCGACCAGACAATGCAGACGATTGAAAAGCAGTTCAAAACATTAACACAGCTTGCCGGCTCAGTGACACACGATCCCCGCCCCCCTGCAGCCGGACCACCGGATGACTTGACACAGAATACAGCCACAGCTGATTTTTTAACAAAAGCGTCGCAAGAAACACCAACCCCGCTTTTCAACAGGGAGCAGTGCCTGGAATATGCCATTGGCAAGGCAGGCAATGTGCTTGGAGAATCATTTGATATCATTGACACCTACCCGGCACGGGTGAGGCTTCCGGATGAACCGCTCATGCTCGTGGACCGGATTATGTCCATTGAGGGACAGATGCTCTGTCTGACAAAAGGGAAAATCGTTACCCAGCATGACGTAAACGAAGGCGCCTGGTATCTTGACGGTGGCAAGGCCCCTGTCTGTATTTCAATTGAAGCGGGTCAGGCCGATCTGTTTTTGTGTGCCTATCTGGGTATTGATCACCAGGTAAAAGGGTATCGCAAATACCGGCTTTTGGACGCACGGGTCACCTTTCACCGGACCCTGCCCGAACCCGGGGAAACCATTGAGTATCATATTGAAATTGACCGGTTTCTAAAACAGGGAGATGTCTTTCTGTTCTTTTTCCATTATAAAGGGTATATTAACGACCAATTGCTGATTTCCATGCGTGACGGGTGTGCCGGTTTTTTTACGGATCAGGAGGTTGAAGACTCCGGCGGCATTATCCTGAAAACCGAAGACAAAGAAAAAGTCAGTGTACTGTCTGACTTTATTCCTTTTGTACCGGTTTCTAAAGAGGTCTATCCTGATGAAAAAATTGAGAGTCTGCGCTCCGGTGATCTTGAAGCGGCGTTTGGACCTGCTTTCAAAGGGATTGTACTGGGAAAAAACTTAAGACTGCCCAGCGGCCGCATGCACCTGATTGATCGTGTACTGGAACTGGATCCCGCAGGCGGTCGTTTCGGCCTTGGGTCGATTACGGCCCAGGCGGATATCCATCCGGATGACTGGTTTTTAACCTGCCATTTTATTGATGACATGGTAATGCCCGGCACCCTGATGTATGAATGCTGCGCCCATGCTTTGCGCATTTTCACCCAGAGGATGGGCTGGGTCAGTGACAGGGACGATCTGTTTTATGATGTGATGGCTGACAATGAAAGTGACCTTAAATGCCGCGGCCCTGTTACGCCGCAGACCCAAAAAGCAAAGTATAAAATTGAAATCAAACAGATCGGATATGCACCGGAACCCTATGTTATTGCCGATGCCCATATGTTTTCCGATGATTTAAGAATCGTATTGTATAAAAATATGGGAATGAAACTTGTGGGCGTGACCCAAAAAAGCCTGCAATCTTTTTGGAGAAATAGATGAAATATTCAAACGTGTTTATCGAATCCTTTGGATATGAACTGGCACCCCATGTGGTGACCACGGCTGATCTTGAGAAAAAACTGGCCCCTTTTTATAAAAGTGCCGGATTTGCGCCCGGCCAGCTGGAGGTCCTCACCGGCATCAAGGAAAGACGGTACTGGGACAAAGATCACACCCTTGCCGAATATGCTGCCATTGCAGGACAAAAAGCGCTTGATGAAGCTGAAATATCCGCCGATCAGATCGGGGCTCTGGCCTATTGCGGTGTCTGCTCAGACGGATTTGAACCAGCCACTTCCTGTCATGTTGCCGATATGTTGAACATCGGCCCCGATGCCCACATATATGATGTCAAAAATGCCTGCCTGGGCGTTATCACCGGCATGGTCAATATTGCCAACGAGATACAGCTTGGTAATATCAAGGCGGGTCTGATTGTATCATGTGAGACCGCCCGTCAGATCGTCGATTCTACCATTGATGAGATCAATACGTATCAAAGTATTGATCTATACAAGGACACCATCGCCACCATGACCGGCGGCTCCGGTGCTGTTGCAGTTCTTCTGACAGACGGATCGCTGGGCAATCGCGACACCCGGCGCCATGCCTTAAAAGGCGGGGTCGTTAAAAACGCCATCCAGCATCACGGACTGTGTCATTGGGGTTTTGAAGACAAGGGCATGCCCACCCAGTCGAAAGTCATCATGCGCACCCAGGCCCAGGGTGTTCTCGATCATGGGGTGGAACTTGTTCAGTCTACGTTTAAGACATTTAGAGAAGAGTTTAATCTAACACCGGACCAGCCCGATAAAATCATCGGCCACCAGGTCGGTGCCATGCATCACCAGCGATTTTACCAGGCTTTAGGGATAGATATGAAAAAAGATTTTGCCACATTTCCTTTTCTGGGCAATATCGGCACGGTGTCATTGCCGATCACGACCGCGATTGCCGATGAAAGAGGTTTTTTAGTGCCGGGGGATTTTGTCGCCTTTATCGGTGTGGGATCCGGGCTGAACTGTTATATTCTGGGTGCCCAATGGTAGAAAAAACAATCAATAATCAAATCACTTCAACATCGGCATTTCAAAGTCTTTACCCGTTTGAATCCAATTTCACCACGATCAACGGACACAAGATGCATTACGTGGATGAGGGCACAGGTCACCCCGTGGTTATGGTACATGGTAACCCTACATGGTCCTTTTATTTTCGAAATGTCATTAAAACCGTATCAAAAGATTTCAGGGCCATTGTACCGGACCATATCGGATGCGGATTTTCAGACAAACCCGATGCTGCATCCTACAACTACACATTGTCTTCCCGTGTCCGGGATCTGGACACCCTGATCAATTCACTTGATTTAAATGAAAAAATCAACCTTGTTGTTCATGACTGGGGCGGTATGATCGCCCTTGCCTGGGCCGTGGATCATTTAGACCGGGTGGATAAAATTGTTATTACCAACACTGCCGGGTTCTTTCTGCCCGATGAAAAACAATTCCCGCTGCGGCTTGCCATGATTAAATATTTAAAGGCATTTGCCGTGCCTGCGGTATTGGGACTCAATATTTTTGCCAGGGGGGCTCTCTATCTTGGCAGTGCGACGCGTCTGGCAGCTGAGGTCAAAAAAGGGCTGGTTGAACCTTACAATTCCTGGAAAAACAGGATTGCGACCTTAAAATTTGTCCAGGACATACCGATAAGTGAAAGAGATCAAAGTTTTGCCATTGTCGACCATGTTCAAAACCACCTGGATCTTCTGGATGAATCCAGACTCCTGTTTTTATGGGGGGCAAAGGACTTTGTTTTTGATCTGTCATTCTTAAATGAATTCAGGCGACGGTTCCCCCGGGCCGCCACCCATGTATTTCATGATGCCGGTCACTATCTGTTTGAAGACAAACCCGAAGAGACCTGTAAACTCATTTCGGACTTCTTCAACCGATAAGGCGGCTAAATCCAACCAAAGGGTAAGGCAAAAAACATGTTCGGCTTTTTAAAAAGAAAAAAAAAGGACAAAGAGGCCCAAAAAGAAAAGAAAGAGGAAAAGAAGGAAGAAAAAGAGGAAAATGGTGCCCCTGACGAGAAAACCGATCCACCTGTTAAAAAGAAACGGTTTCCCCTTAAACTGATCATCATCATTCTTGCAGTGCTGATCGCTGTCGCAGTATCCGGGTTTGTTGTCTACAAGTTCTGGTTTTCTGCCAAGCCCGATGCCGAAGATGTAAAACCTGTATATGAAGAAATTGAGCTGGCCCATGTGGACCTGCCCGAAGAGATGGTCAAATTCAGTTTTGATCATTTCCCGGAACTGTATGATGCCCTGATCACCTTTAACCGTGAAATGGAACTGTTTGAGGCTGAAATAGCAAGGATTGACGAGATTGCAGCCCGGTACCCGGACCAGAAGAAAATAACCGATAAAGAGAAAAAGGTCTGGGTAAAAACAAAAGAGAGCCTTAAAAAATCCTTTATAAAGATTGAAAAACCCGTTAAAGAAACCTATGTTCTCTTCCGCGTGAATAAAGAGGCGGGGTTGCTCCTGATAAAAGAAAAAAACAAAGAGTTGACAGAGGCGGCCCAAACGGCCCTGATACCGGCACAGGAGATGACCCAAAAACTCAAGCAAATGGAAAAAGCACCGGATGGCTTAATAAAAGGAACGGTTTACAAGCTGAAAAAGAAATTCTTATGACTGCATACACAAATATCTCACTTGGGCTGAAAGAATCTGCCAAAAATTTTCCCTACAACCGGGCTGTGGTCTTTCCGGCGTCCAGAGACAAAAAAGGCCGTGTTCTGTATAGCCAGATAACATTTGCCCAATTGGAAAAAGAGTCTGACCAGCTGGCATTTGGTCTTGAAAAAATTGGGATCACCCGCGGGATGAGAACCATTTTAATGGTTCAACCGGGCATGGAGTTTTTTGTCATTGTGTTCGCCATGTTCAAGGTGGGAGCGGTCCCTGTGGTCGTGGATCCCGGTATGGGACTTGACAGGATGCTGATGTGTTTAAAACAGGGAAAACCCAAGGCCTTTATCGGCATTGAAAAGGCCCATCTGCTGAGAAAACTGAAACCTAAGTTTTTCTCTTCTGTAAAACACTGGGTCACGGTTGGGAAAAAATGGTTCTGGGGCGGCTATACCCTGGATGACCTGATGATTGACACCAACGATCCCTATCCAAGGGCGCAGACCACAAAAGATGAAATTGCGGGGATCGCCTTTACCACCGGGTCTACCGGCCCTGCCAAAGGGGTGGTCTATTCCCATGGAAATTTTGATGCCCAGATTCGGCATATCAAAGAACACTGGCAGATTCAGCCCGGTGAAATTGATCTGCCCACCTATCCTCTGTTTGCCCTGTTTGATCCGTCCCTTGGCATGACCGCCGTCATACCGGATATGGATCCTACCAAACCGGCCAAGGTCAATCCGGTAAAAATAATCGAAGCCATTGAAAACCATGGGGTGACCAACATGTTTGCCTCACCTGCCCTGCTCAATCGTGTGGGCAAATACGGCAGACAAAACCAGATAAAACTGCCGTCCCTGAAACGAATTGTCTCTGCAGGCGCGCCGGTCAGCCCGGCCAATATTGAACAATTCTCATGCATGCTGTCTGATACGGCCCAGATACACACCCCTTACGGGGCCACTGAAGCGGTTCCCATCATTTCCATCGGATCCAACGAAATCCTGACGGAAACCAAAAAACTGTCTGAACAGGGGTTTGGCATGTGTGTGGGACGACCGATATGCAACACCCAGATCAAACTGCTCAAAATCACGGATGATCCCATCACCCAGATCCAGGATCGGCTGGAGGTTCCCCAAAAGCAGGTGGGTGAGATCACCGTGAAGGCAGATCTTGTCACGGAACGTTATTTCAACAATCGTGAAGCGGACCTGCTTCATAAAATCCCGGATCCTGACGGCAAGGTCTGGCACCGCATGGGGGATCTTGCCTGGCAGGACTCCAAGGGAAGATATTGGTTTTGCGGCCGGAAAAGCCACCGGGTCACCACAAAGGATGAAACTCTTTTCTCCATACCGGTGGAAGCGATATTCAACAACCATGAAAAGGTGTATCGCAGTGCCCTGGCCGGTGTCGGCCCCGGCGCCAATCAGACACCGGTGATGTTTATCGAACCTTTTGAAAAAATCGGGAATGAAAAAGCGTTTATCAATGAATTGTTTGATTTGGCAAAGACCTCACCCTTGGCACAGAAAATTGAACATATTTTTATCGAAAAATCCTTTCCTGTGGATATTCGTCACAATTCAAAAATTTTCCGTGAAAAACTGGCCGTCAAGGCAAAAAAACTGTTAAAGCTTTAATCTGCTGAATACAGCACAATTGAAAAGGGAAATGATCCGGAACTACCCGGTCGTTTCCCTTTATTAAATGCTATTCCCCTAAATTTCTTTTAAAATTTTTTTCTCTAATCCTGATATTTCACGACACGAATTTGCCTCGTCTGCAAGGCATCAGGCTGTGAAGCTGTAATTGCTTTACCGCGAACAGCCTGTAACGCAGTAGAGGAGGTGAAATCGTGTCGTGAAATCAGGGCTAATCCGGCAGAAGATCATAAAAATAGGTCATGGCATCGGACCGTGTGATGATCCCGATAATTTTCTCATCCTTGACAACCGGGATCCGGCCGATATCATGCTTAATCATCAGTTTAGCTGCTTCTATAGCACTTTTATTATGCTCGATGGTGACGACATTCCGGCTCATAAAGGCCTTGACCGGTGACTGCATATGATTTGCCTTTCTGATTTTTTTAAAATCCCGCCGTGAGATAATCCCGACAATATGCTCGTCTTTATCCACCACCGGCATACCGGTGCATCCCATGTCCCTCATGATCATTGCCACTTCATCAACTTTGGTGTCATCTGATACCGTGATCACAGGATAAGACATGATATCGGATAGCATGACCGATGAATGCTGGTTGCCGGCAATCAGTTCGATCAGCATCTCTTCCACAACTTCGGGGTTGGTCGCCTTGAGCAATGCGGACCCGGCTCCCGGGTGCCCGCCGCCGCCAATACTTCTCATGATCAGACCGATATTGATTTCATCAATATTGCTCCGGCCGATCACCATGCACTTATCGCGCTCCACATCCCTGAAAATCCCGAATGCCGCATCCACATTAACAATCTCCCGGAACATCTGCAGCACCATGGCCAGATTCTGGACCCGTCCCTCCACATCCATGCATGAAATGCTGATGGAAAATCCGGAAATCTCCCTTCGGGTCGCCTTCTGGATCATGTGATATAGAATATCTTTCTGCTTTTTCCCATACGCCTGACGCAAAAATGTCGATAAAATATTCAGATCCGCTTTTCTGTCCAATAAGAATCCTGCCGCATAAGCGTCTTCAGGCAATGTAGACGGGAAACTCAAATTGCCGGTATCTTCGTACAGGCCGATCAGAAACAGGGTTGCCTGGATCGGTGTGATCAGTTTTCTTTTCTCCTGAATGGCCTGGATCAGCATTGTGACGGTGGCACCGGTCTCTTTTATATATTGCGTATCACCTTCCATATCCCCATGGGTGTGATGGTCCCACACAATGATGTTGAGATCTTCTTTTTCCTTTAGTACCGCCATCCCCTCCAGCCGGTTCCAGGAATGGGTATCAACCACGATCAGGGTATCAACAAGCTCCATGTTAATATCCCTGGGGTGATAAATATCAAACAGATCCTTGTGAATGGATAAAAATGCCTTGAGATTGGCATTGATGGACGTCGGAAGTACCGGTTTGGCGTCCGGATAGATCAAGGTAGCTGCCACAAGCGATGCCAGGGCATCAAAATCGGATCCTATGTGGGTGGTAATAATTTTCATACAAGCCTCTTTTTAAGTAACCCCGGTAAAAAAACAACAATTGGGGGACCTTTTATAAATATCACCATCCGACTATTTAATTCAACGATTTATTGGCAGTCCCAGCGCTTTAAATCTTTGTCTTAAATGATCATGATGAGAGCCCTTCCAATAAACCTTTGTACAGTTTTGACATTGAAAAAAACGATCATAGTACTTCCTGGTTTTCGGTTCCAGCAGATCAAAAACGTCTTTTTTCTCAACAGCAACAAGGACTTCATTACAAAGAGAGCACCGTGAGAAAAACCGGCACCTGTCCTTTAACCCAAAGAACGACAACACTTCGGTCAATTGCCTGTACGGCCTGTTTTCACGAACCCGTCTGGCATAAACAATTCTTGTTCTTTTCAAAAGCCGTGTATCCCGGGTTAAAACAATCCGCTGCTCCTGCTCAGCCATATCGGCAATTGCCGGGTCAGAAAAATGCTGTGACCAGCTGACGTCAAAACCCAGCATGATCATCAATTTTCCCAAACGGATAACATTGATGTCTGCAATAAATTTAACATCATCAAAGGGTTTTGGTCTTAAATACGAAGGGCTTAATACATTGAACGGGGGGTTTATCCCGGACACATCAAGCCTGCCTGAATATATGGGAATAAAAGAAAAAGGAACCTGCCTTTTTTGAAATAATATCTGCCCCACTTCGGTGTGCGGAACCCCGAATGACTCAATGATATCCTTAATTGAGGCTCTTCTTGTCAACGCATGTTCGATAGTCCCGGCATGATAACGATCTGCCAAAAAAAAATTGAACGACCTTTCAAATTGTATTGAAAGCTTCATGACCTGTTACCCGGCAAGGTTGTTCGGTAAAAAAAGGACCATAATTCCTGCCTTGTCTGACTAAGCCTGATCACTCAGGCTTCAGTCCGATATTGTATTCTTTCATCTTTTTATAAAGCAGTGTCCTGTGGATTCCCAGCAGTTTTGCAGCTTTTGCTTTATTGTAATTGGTCCTGGCAAGGGCCTGATAAATCATTTTCACCTGGGCCTGATTTTGAACCGTTTTAAGCGTTGGCTTTTTATCTGTGCCGGCTGTATGCGACGCAAAATCCAGATTAAACGGCAGATCCCCCTTGTAAATTGTATCATTTCCGGATGAATACATGGCCCGTTCCAGGACATTTGACAGTTCACGGGCATTGCCCGGCCAATTGTATTTCTTCAACTCTAGTGCGGCGTTTTTTTCTATCCCCATCTGTGGACGATTGGCGGCCAGGGCCATCTTTTTTAAAAGATGCCGTGCCAGCGGAAGGATATCTTTTTGCCGCTGTCTTAACGGCGGTATCAATATGGGGATGACATTCAGGCGATAAAAAAGATCTTTGCGAAACTTGTTTTGATTCATCAAATCCTCAAGATCCTGATTGGTTGCACAAATTACCCGAAAGTCTGATCGGATAATCCTGGTGCCGCCGATTCTTTCAAATTCTTTTTCTTCGAGCACTCTGAGCAATTTGGGCTGCATCTCAAGGGGGAGATCCCCGATTTCATCAAGGAATATGGTGCCATGGTTGGCCAGTTCAAACTTTCCGGGCTTTCCCTTGGCTTTGGCCCCGGTAAAGGCCCCCTCTTCATACCCGAACAATTCCGACTCCAGAAGATCTTTGGGAATGGCCGCGCAATTGATTCTAACAAACGGGTGTGACCTTCTTTTACTTGCATTGTGTATGGCCTGGGAAAAAAGCTCCTTACCTGTCCCGCTCTCCCCTGTAACCAGGACAGTTGAATCATTTAAGGCAGCGTTTTGGGCCTCGTTTTTCAAATATTTCATCTCATCGCTGTCGCCGATAATACAGTTAAATGTATATTTTGTTGACCGAAGATCGAACAACTCTTTTTCAAACAATTGTACCTTGGACTCCAGCATGGACAGTTTTGAGGCAAGGGTTTTGACTTCCTCAACATTCTGAAACATCACCTGGCCATACACGGCGATGACCTTTCCATCTTTTTTAATGGGGATTCGCTGAACAACCATATCGTGATCGTTAATTCGCTGTGATTTATTGATTTCAGCCTTCCCGGTTTTGGCCACGATATGCATCCTGGTATTTTCAATTGCCTCGGTGCAGTGTTTACCGATCTGGGCCTTGGGATCAAGATTTAAAAACTGCCCATATGGCTTGTTGAAATGGGTAATATAACCGTCAGCGTCAATGATAAGAACCCCGGCATTGATATGATCGAAAATGCGCTCATAAAGTTCTGTTTTCTTTTGCAGCGCCTGCATGGAAAGCTCATTTTTAGTTTCTGCCATACTGACTTCCTTTTATGATGGTGTTTCAAACAACGATATGTATCAAAAAAACTACATGTATAAGGAAAACTACACTTTTTAAAAAAAATCAAGTGAAACATTATTTTTATAAAAATTTCAAAAAAGCCTGGCCAGAAAGGTTTTCGCCGTTTTCATCCCAATGACAACAAAGCTGGTCTGAAATTTGCTCATGCTCTTGTCAGGTTAAACAAAAAATCAAACATGATAATCGGGTATGAAAGGAGAAAGATGCTAATTAGAGAACCTGAAATTAATTCTGATGAAACCTTGATACTCAAAGATAAGAATTTCAACACCGCCAATGTCTGCATTGTCACGGGTGCAGGAACCGGAATCGGCAGGGCAACTGCCATTGCTGCGGCCAAAAATCAACTCATGACCGTCGGACTTGATATCAATGAAGAAGAGGGTCGCAAAACCCAGAAAATTGCCCGGGACTATGGTGGTCAGATGGTCTTCATTAAAACAGATCTTTGCGATGATGAACAAATCCAAAATTCGGTCCGGGAAGCCCTGAAACTTGGCCAGATCAAATACCTGGCCAATATCGCCGGAATCCAGCATATTGACGCTGTGGAAAATTTTCCCATGGAAAAATATGATCTTATGCAGAGATTGATGCTCAGGGCACCATTTTTATTGTCAAAACTTGTTATTCCCCATATGCGAAAAAGCCCTGATCAAACAGGTGTAATTGCCAATATGTCATCGATTCATGGCCATATCTGTACAAAGAACAAGCCGGTTTACAACATTACCAAATTTGGACTTCGGGCATTAAGCCAGTCTGTCTCAGCAGAGGGAAAAGGAAAAATAAGGTCATTTACGGTGAGCACGGGATATGTAAAAACACCGCTTGCCTTAAACCAGATCCAGGCTCAGGCAGACCAGAGAGGCATCAGTGAAGAAGAGGTCATAGAATCCGTTATGATGGGCAAATCCCGCATCAAGGAGATGATGTCTCCTATGGAGGTGGCAAACATGATCATCTATGGTTTTTCACAACATGCCAGATACCTTGTGGGCGGTGATCTCATGTTTGATGGAGGATCGGTTCTCACCTATTAATTCTAAGTTTACATAAACTTTTTTATATAGAGCTGTTATACGTAATCTTAATATACAGGAGGCACAAAATGAAAAAGCGACATTTTTTAAAAATTGCAGGTCTGTTTTTAATTATTCTGGCACTGACTTCTCCCATCAAGGCTGAACAACCCATTAAGGTGGCCCAGCTCGCCTGTTTGACAGGTCCGTATGAGGCCTATGCAAAACAGGCGGTTGAGGGATTTAAGCTCGGCCTTGAGTATGCCACAAACGGCACCTTTGAAGTGCTGGGCAGGCCCATTCAAGTCATTGTCAAAGACACCCATATGAAACCGGAAATGGGCAAACAGCTTTTAACAGCCGCTTTCCAGGATGACGGGGTGGATCTTGCCGTGGGACCTGTGTCTTCTGCGGTCGCCATGGCCTGCCTGCCGGTTGCCAAGGAGTTCAAAAAAATTCTTATTGTTGAACCTGCTGTGGCCGATTCCATAACGGGAAAAGCCTGGAACCGGTATATATTCAGAACCGGCAGGAACTCTTCCCAGGATGCCATTGCCGGGGCGACAGCCATTGGCGGTCCCGATGTGAATGTTGCTTATATTGCACAGGATTATACCTTTGGCCGGGACGGCGTAGCCACGGCAAAAAAGGCCCTGGGTGCAACCGGTGCCTCGGTTGTTCATGAAGAGTATATGCCGCTGAATACCGTTGACTTTACAGCACCTGCCCAGCGGATCATTAAAGCCATGAGCAAGGTTAAAGGCAAAAAGTACCTGGCCATCTACTGGGCAGGAAAAAATAATCCCACGGCAAAACTCAATGCCATGAAGCTGGATAAAAGATACAACATCCAGATGGCTGTCGGCGGTAACATCATTGATGTGCTTAAAACCTATAAAAAACTTGTGGGTGCTGAAGGCGGCAATTATTACTACTATGAAAGCCCGAAGAATGAAATCAATGACTGGCTTGTTAAAGAGCACTTCAAACGGTTTAATGCACCGCCTGATTTTTTTACCTGCGGCGGCATGAGCGCTGCCCTTGCCGTGGTTACGGCATTAAAAGAAGCCAAAACAACTGAAACGGAAACCTTGATTCAAACCATGGAAGGGATGCATTTTCAAACCCCCAAAGGCGAGATGGTATTTCGCAAAGAGGACCACCAGGCATTGCAGGATATGTATGCTTTTAAAATCACAACCCGGGAGGGAATTGCATGGGGAATCCCTGAAGTCACAAAAGTGATTTCCTATAAAGACATGGATATTCCCATAAAAAACAAGAGCGAATAGTTGATCGGAGTCGTTTATGAATCCAGCACCTGTGATAGAAACCCCGGTTATTGAAACCCGGGACCTCACCATACGCTTTGGCGGGCATATTGCCGTCAACTGCCTGAATTTAAAAGTTGAGCCCTTTAGCCTCAAGTCAATTATCGGCCCCAACGGGGCCGGTAAAACAACCCTGTTTAACCTTATTTCCGGTCAATATGCACCAACATCCGGCGATATTTTGTTCAATGGCAAAAATATCACAAAAACAGGGGTCGCAAGGCGGGCGAACATGGGGATCGGCAGATCTTTTCAGCTGACCAATATTTTTCCCAGTCTTACGGTATTGGAAAACGTCCGCCTGGCACTTCAAGCCAAAGAAAAAATCGGGATGGTTTTCTGGAAACACTATAAAGACTACGGCGATTTGGAAGAAAAGGCGTATGAATTTCTAACACAGGTGCTGCTTGATACTAAATATATGTCCCAGGCCAGCCTGCTCACCCATGGAGAGCAGCGCAAACTTGAGATTGCCATCCTTCTGGCCCTTGATCCTAAAGTACTGCTGCTGGATGAACCCACTGCCGGCATGAGCCTTGAAGATGTGCCGGCCATTCTGGATATTATTCAGAACATCAAATCTCTTAAAAACAGAACCATTCTTCTGGTTGAGCACAAGTTTGACATGATCATGGCATTGTCTGATTCCATTGCTGTGCTCCAGGAGGGGGAAATCATCTGCGACGACACACCAAAAGCGGTATCAAATAATGAGGCCGTACTGGAAGCGTATCTTGGAGGGGGTGTAAAAAATGAGTGACCCGATCCTGTCCCTTGAAAACGTTCACACCCATATTGACCAGCATCATATCCTGCAAGGTGTCACGTTAAATGCCGATCCCGGAGGAGCAACCATCCTGCTTGGCAGAAACGGGGCCGGCAAATCAACGACTTTAAGGACGATAATGGGACTGTCCCCTGCCTCATCCGGCCGGATCAGTTTTAAGGGCCAATCCATTGAAAATGAAAAAACCCATAAAATTGCACAAATGGGGATGGGATTTGTTCCTGAAGATAAAGCTGTCCTCTTCAATTTAACCGTGGAGGAAAACTTCCGTCTTTCCATGCGTTCAGAAAATGAAAAAGACCATGAAAACCTGGATGAAGTCCTAAATCTTTTCCCTGGTCTGAAAAAATTCTGGAAAACAAAAGCCGGGCTTTTATCCGGCGGGCAAAAACAGATGCTGGCCATTGCCAGGGTCTTTGTCTGTGATCATGCCCTTCTTCTCATTGACGAGCCGTCAAAGGGGCTTGCCCCAATTGTTGTGGATCAGCTGGGGGAATCGCTTCTGCGGATCAAGGACAAAACAAAGGTGATCCTTGTGGAGCAAAATTTCAACCTGGCACTCCAGGTGGGCTCT
Source organism: uncultured Desulfobacula sp. (assembly GCA_964562385.1). Lineage (GTDB taxonomy): Bacteria > Desulfobacterota > Desulfobacteria > Desulfobacterales > Desulfobacteraceae > Desulfobacula. Next base: position 4,183 of record CAZLTD010000106.1, on the reverse strand, counting down.
GACTGCTTTATTTTAGATGACGGCCAGGTGGTTTTCCACGGGATGATCCAGGATCTGGCACAGGATAAAACAATGATGAAAAATTATCTGGGAATCGGATAAAAGACCAACATCCGGGAGGCAGCATGACAACGCAATCAATTGCTCTGGGCACAAACAACGCACTGTTAAAAAAAGGGTGGGGCTGGGGGATCGGCATTGGCCTGTTCCTGCTTCCTCTATTATGGATAGATCTTGTTACCTATTTAACCCTGACAATTGCCGGCATTTCCCTGGGCATGCTCATTTTTCTGATTGCTTCAGGGTTAACCCTGATTTTCGGACTAATGGATGTGTTAAACCTTGCCCATGCCGCATTTTTCGCATTTGGCGCCTATGCCGGGTACACGACCCTGAATCTGTTTAACACCTTTGGCTGGATAGAAACCGCTTCTTTAGCTGCCAGCATTTTATATTTGATAGCCGCTCTTTGTGCAGCCGGCGGTATTGGGGCGCTATTAGGTGTTGCCACCGAAAAAATGGTGATCAAAAAAGTATATGGCGATCATCTGATGCAGCTTTTGGTGACTGTTGGGGTATCTTTTGTCATCGTGGAGATTCTAAAAATAATATGGGGGGTCAATGACGAGGTGGTCCCGGTCCCCATGGGGTTTCAGGACAGTTTTATTTTCTATGGCGTGTTTGTGGAATACTTCCGTGTTATTGCGATCATCCTTGGGCTTGGGGTATTTTTAATTTTACAGTTTTTTCTTAAGAAAACAAAAATCGGCATCATTGTCCGCGCCGGTGTTGAAAATCGGGAAATTGTCAAGACAACCGGATACAATATCAGTCGCATCTTTACTGCCATCTTTGCCGTGGGTGCAGCCCTTGCCGCCATTGGCGGGACCATGATGGCCATCTTCAACCAGGCCGTTGATCCGGGGATGGGGGATCAGTTCCTGATATTTGCCCTCATTGTTGTCATCATCGGAGGTATGGGATCTGTCACCGGCAGTTTTGTCGGGGCCATTATAGTGGGCCTGTCATTTAATTACGTGGCATTCCTTGTTCCCAAAATGGCGTTGGGTGTCAATTTCATGATTATGGCTGTCATTCTTTTAATCCGCCCAAAAGGGCTTTTCGGGAAAGATTAGATTATGGATATCAGCATGACAAAACAATTAACGCAGGCAGAGCAGAATAAAAAGACTGGGGTAAGCACACCGATCCTATATTTTCAAATTGGTCTTGTCATCCTGCTGGCAATACTGCCTTTTATTTTTCCATCCTTCAGACTCATGGATGTGATGGCAAAAATAATGATATTTACCATTGTGGTGGCATCTTTTGATCTTCTGCTGGGCTATACCGGCATACTCTCCTTTGCCCATGGCATGTTTTTCGGTATCGGTGCCTATAGTGTCGCCCTGATCCTGTACTATGCTTCAAAACCGGCATGGTATCATCTCATCGTGGCCGCCATCGTAAGTCTTGTTATCAGTATCGTACTGGCTTTGCTCATCTCTTTTTTTTCCCTGCGGGTCAAGGCCATTTTCTTTGCTATGCTGACCCTGGCGCTGGCTGAATTTGCCCATATTCTCGGCGTGCAGTGGACCAGCCTGACCGGGGGAGAGGACGGCATATCATTTGTGCTGCCATCCATTTTTAATTTTAACCAGACCATAGGCACCGTGTTTAATACGCCGATAAACGGGCGTCTTGTTGTCTACTATCTGATTTTTGGTTGTACCATTTTATTATTTGCAGGGCTGCTGAGATTTATCCGGTCTCCTTTAGGAAGGGTCTTGAAATCTATTCGCGATAATGAGCAAAGGACTATTGCGCTGGGATATGAAACTTTTGGATATCAGATCTATTCCATTGTTTTCAGTTCTTCGATTGCATCCTTTGGCGGTATTTTATTTGCCATGTGGCTGTGCTATGTCAATCCGGACTCCGTATTTCACTCCGCCATTATGGTCAATATACTGCTTATGGTGCTGATCGGAGGGATGGGAACCCTGTACGGATCCATGATCGGAGCCGCCTTTTTAATCATCACCGAAAACTGGCTGCCCGGCCTTTTAAAGGCTGTCGCCGGTCTGGCCCCGGAAAACCTGTTTGTTAAAAATATGGCTGACAGGTGGCAGCTTTATTTTGGAATCCTTTTTGTCCTGGTGGTCATCTTTTTCCCCAAAGGGGTGATCGGGACGATTCGTTCCGTTCTGGATCAAAAAAAACAGATGAAATAGATTTTTGGTTAAGGAGCAATCATGAATATTACCTCTGAATTTTTCACGATTAACAACCGCAGCATCCATATCAGGGTCTATAACCCGGAAGAAAAAAGAACCATTGTCTGCTGGCATGGTCTGGCAAGAAACGGTTCTGATTTCCAGACAATTGCCCATCTATTATCTAAAAAATACAGGGTACTTTGTCCTGACACCCTTGGCAGAGGCCTGTCTCAGTGGGCAAAAAATCCGGGAAAAGAGTATAATTATCCCAATTATATAACGATTGCCATGGAGATTTGTGATCATTTCAATGTTCAAAAACTGGACTGGCTTGGCACCTCAATGGGCGGCATTATCGGTATCATTCTGGCAAGCGGTCCTTTTAAAGACAGGATACAGCGTCTTGTCATCAACGACATCGGCCCCGAGATCCCCGATGATGCCCTGCAGAGAATTATTGATTACGTTTCTGGTGTCCAGCCCGAGTTTGACTCATTTATGGAATACCAGGGCTACTTAAAGGAGTTATACCTTGTCATGGGAAAAAGAACCAGAGAGCAGTGGTTCCAAATGACAAGTCACTCCCTGCGCAGAAAAGACAATGGCAGGTTCACGGTTCATTTTGACCCGGATATTATTCAAATCTCCGATGAAACAGTTCCGGTAATGGATCTGTGGGACCTGTTCAAACAGGTTAATTGTCCTGTGATGCTTCTTCACGGGCTCTTGTCGGATGTACTGCCCAAAGGTATTGTAAAAAGAATGATTTCCATTAATCCCGAGATGAATATAGTTACTATCCCTGACTGCGGTCACGCTCCGGGATTGCATATAACTGAACATACTGATCCGGTTTTAAAATTTTTATTTTGACGGCGATGGCGTGAAAAAAAGGATAGAGGAATTCATTGATTTAATTGCCTGTACTGTTTCTTGAACCAGGAAATTTCACGCTCTGACTTTGCTCTATAGTGATTCTCAAAAATATGTTCCTAAAAAAATCATATAAGAAAGCTGGGATATCAAAGATGATTTCAGTCCTTCCGTCACCAAGATGCAAAGGCTTAACGTCCTTAAACTTCATTTTTTAATCTTCCTTACCTGTTACTGACGGTTCTTGGGTTAGCTTAATTGATCAATGGGTCATATATGACCGTTTGCGCAAATAAGACCTTTTCCGATATTTACGCATCGTACTCACACAAACCTTAAAAAGGGTTTTGTCATATTATATCAATACCATAAGATAGGTGAACCAAAGGCCACATCTCTGGCACAATGATTGCTCTGTACTCTATATAAAAACACTGATTGAAATAGCGACTCAAAAAAATCCAACATAATCCAAGGAGGTATTATTAATGGCACTAGACTTTGATTTTAAAATCCAGTATGGGGTTTCTGGCCTTATTATTGGAGGGGTCTTCACAATGATCATCGGTTTTAACTGGGGAGGGTGGACATCCTCTATAACGAGCCAAGCGAAAATCCAAGATGCAATCTTAGCGAATCAGTCAGAGATCTGCGTCGCCCAATTTATAGCGCAACCGAATTATGAGGAAAATCTTAAAAAATTAGGGGAAGTAACATCACGGAATAGAGCTGGATTCATTGAAATGGGGGGGGGTGGGATAAAATGCCAGGCCAGGAAAGAGCTGATTTTGGTGTGAGCCGGCTATGCGCTGATGGACTTGAATATCTTATCAAAAAATGAGTTAGGTGTTTTGGAGATTTATTAGAGGCTATCTCAAAAATAAAACTCTATTTTCTTTAAAAATTATTGAAGTACGGAAAATTAACGATATCTGAACCTCCATTATATAAAAGTGGACAACAGATGGGTGAAATTGATATTGTTCTATAAAACCATAAAAGGGGGCAGCGCCGAACGCTGAACCCCCTGTTGTTTCGTGGTAGCGGGGGAAGGATTTGAACCAACGACCTTCGGGTTATGAGCCCGACGA
>CAZLTD010000105.1:0-21823 GCA_964562385.1 uncultured Desulfobacula sp. | reverse complement strand
TAATTTTGCATTATAGAGGCTTAACCTCAGGTGTACAATCTCTGGGGAGGATCAAACCGGAAACCGAAGACTGGAGACCGGAAACCGAAGACCGGAGACCGGAGACTGGAGACTGGACATCCGGTTTCCTGTCTCCATGGCTAAAACATCAGTATTCTTAAGTTAATGGTATTGCTTCACTGGTTTCTGCCAATATCGGTTTTCTGCTGCACCATTACAGCTCCATCAGCTGCCCGCCGCATACATTCAGGGCCTGGCCGGTAATGTATGATGACTGGTCCGAGGCCAGATAGGCCACAAGATCTGCAATCTCCTTGGGCGATCCGATCCGACCCATGGGGATGGTGGCGCACATTTTCTCTTCCTGCTCCTGTTCGGTAGTATTGAAAAATTGCGCTTCAAGACCGAATCGCCACTTTTCAAGATCGGTCATGATCTGCCCGGGACAGACCGCATTGACTTTGATTTTCAGGCCTGCCAGCTCTTTGGCCATTACCTTGGTCATCATGATGACGCCGGCTTTGGATACGGCATAGGCCCCGTTGAACAGCGGCGGCACTTTCCCGGCCCGGGAAGCGGTGTTGATAATGCTGCCGCCGTTGTCCTGCATCAGCGGAACAATGGCTTTTGAAACGCGGAAAACGCCATGCAGGTTAACATCGACGGTTTTCATCCAGGCCCCTTCATCATAGGTGTGGATGCCGTTTGGAACCCCGAAAGAGGCGCCGGCATTGTTGCACAGGATATCCACCCGGCCGAAATCCTCTTTGACTTTTGATGCCATGGCCGCAACGGAATCAGTATCCGTGACATCCAGGTGAACGGCAGCGGTTTTAACGCCGTACTCCCGGCTTAAATGCTCTTGGATCATCTCCATTTCATCCTGGGTGCCGGCCTTGACATCACTGTCATAATCAATGGACTGTCCCAGATCGGCGATGATAATTTGACATCCGTCAGATGCCAGTTTTTCGCAGATGGCATACCCGATGCCTGTTTTTTTCCCGGCGCCGGTGACCAAAGCGATTTTTCCTTTTAATTGTGTGTACATCGTATTCTCCTGCATATGATTTTACCACCAGCCACTAGCTAAAAGCTGATTGCTGACAGCTGACAGCTGACAACCCGCCCGAAGGGCGTCATTCTTATTCCCCTTCGGGCTCCTGGTGCATGGCCTTAAAATGCATTAAGCCGGGAGCAAACATGTGGGCTCCGGGATCAACATCGCACTGGATAACCGCGCAGGTGCCGGATGACAGGGCCTGGCCGACGGCCTGTTCCAGGGTTTCAGGGCTGTCGGCCCGGGCGCCGAAAGCACCCATGGACCGGGCAAGATCGTCCCATGCGATTTCACCTAAGTCAGTATTGATGGTGCCGGTTTTATCCGGTCCCAGGGCCGTGTCAAACATATCCTTAACCGGTTCCAGGGCAACCATCTGGTTGATTTTAACCATGCCCCACTGCCGGTCATTCATTACCAGGAATATGGGTTTAAGGTTATTGCGTACGGCGGTCTCTATTTCCTGCATATTGAAACCCATGGCACCGTCACCGATGATGCAGTAAACCTGTTTGTCCGGCCGTGCAATGCAGGCGCCCAGCGCCTGGCCCACGCCTGCGCCCAAATGACCCATGTGGGGGGTGCTCAGCTGGGTGTTGGGTGTAAGGATGGGGGTGAAAAAGTTGCCCCATACCGCACTGTTGCCGCCGTCAAACACCACTGTGGCATCGTCTTCAAATATTTCTCGGCAGATGCGCGGAACATGGCCTGAAATCATGCCGCCGGCCGGGCTTTGCAGGATCTGATCCAGCTCTGCGCGGTCCGCGTCGATCCCTTTTGCCAGATCAGCGGCTTTGTTTTTGCGCAGGTCAAGATCCATGGTTGATGCCAGCGGTTTGAGTTTTTCTGAAAGCTGCTGCAAAAACAGTTTAACATCCCCGATGATACCTAAGTTTACAGGCCGGTTGCATCCCAGGCATGTCGGGTCAATGTCCACCTGGATAAATGCCAGGTCCGCCTGCTTTCCCCAGTAGGGAGCTTTGCCCCACCAGTCGGTCTCACCCAGGTCGGACCCCAGGCAGAGACAGACATCTGCGGCATTGCGCAGGGCTGTATTGGCATCAATATGTACCATGGGCCAAGCCAGGGGATGGCGTTCATCCACGACACCCCGGGCAGACCAGGATGTGGTGACGGGTGCGTGTAAAGTCTCGGCCACCTGTTTGAGTTCATCAAAGGCCTGTGCGTGGATGATCCCGCTGCCGGCGTGGATCATGGGGAACCGGGCGTCGGCCAGCATCCGGGCCGCCCTGTCCACCTGTTCGGGCAGAGGGGGTACAGGAGTGATGTGCCGGTACTGGGCCGGGGTTTGAATGGGGACGGCAGTGCATTCCCTGTTCATCAGGTTTTCCGGTACATCCAGGTGGACCACACCCGGCCGCCCATTGAAACTCTCCCGCAATGCCTGGCGGAGCAGTTCGGGTATCCGTTCTGCGTAAGCACATGTGGCAGACCATTTGGACATGGCCGCAATGGATTCAGACTGGTTGAAAACCTGATACGCACCGCCCCGGTCTGGTTGGGCAATGCCGGTGCGCCGGGAACTTGTAATGAGCAGCACCCGGTTGCCCTCGGTGTTTTCCACAGCCACACCGGCCAGCATGTTGGCGACTCCCGGACCGTTACTGGCGATACAGACCCCCAACTTTCCGGACAGCCGGGCGTATGCACCGGCCATGTGAGCGGCCACAGCTTCATGGCGCGGGGTAATCATTTCCATGCCCTCTTCGACCATGTGGGCGAACAGCTGCAGATAGGTCCCGTCTATAATACCGAAAAAAGAGTCTACACCTTCCGCTTTAAGCATTTTGGCGATGATTTGTCCGCCGGTCATTGTGTCTGTCATTACATCCTCCTTTTTAATTCCCATTCTCCATGGCGATCCCCTTGATCAGCCGGTCAACGGTAAAGTTAAAAATTTCCCGGTGGTTTTCACCGTGAAGTGCTGTTTTCTCCAGTTTTTTCAGTTGTAAAAGGCCGTGAAGACTTCCAAAAAAGGCAATGGCATATTTTCTGGCATCCACCTTCTGGAACCGGCCGGTTTTTATCCCCTGTACAATCACTGACTCAATCAAATCGAAAATTTTGGATCCGGACATATCCACCTTGTTTTTCAGATCCGGATTAAAAAATTCTTTGGATGAGGAGAGGAACATATTGATGATGTCCAGATAGTCCTTATGCTCTTGTCCGAAGTGATAATAGGCCTGGGCCATCATCTGCAGCTTGTCTGCCGCATTGATGTTTTGGGCATCAATGGTCTGGATGTGGCTTAAAAAGAGGGCAAGCCCCTCTTCCTGCAGTGCGACAAAAATTTCTTCCTTGTTTTTGAAATAGAAATAGATGGTGCCGACGCCAAGCTCGGCCTGTTTGGCGATCTTGCTGATGGAGATGCTGTCAATGCCGGAGGTGAAAAGGAGCTGGCGGGCAGCATCTAAAATTTGGTTCAACCGGAACTGCTTTTCCTGGGCGCGTCTTTCTTTGATTCCCATAAGATTCCTTTATTCATCTTTCGAGGATCGCAAAGCGATTAAAATAACAGTAGAATTTTAGAAAGCTGTTATTTGTATTCATTAGTCGAACGCCGTTCGATAAAAAACTATCAAATAATTCAAAGGGAAAGTCAAGGACTATTTTCCCCAGATTATTTTTCCGGCAGAGAGCAGGTTTTCGAAATCTTTGGTGTAAATCGTTGGGGTGGGGCAGTCAATTCAAGGCCCAGGGATCCGGCCATGCCTTTGAGCATGCTTGAAAAGACGTATTGATGGAAGGGATAAAGTATATACCAGTAAAGGATGCCGGCAAGGCCTTTGGGCAGAAACCGGGACAGCAGGGTCAAACGGCTCTGCTGTTCTCCAACAGGGTCGATCCGGATCTCTAAAAGCGCTTCACCCGGGGTCTTCATCTCAGCCAGAAGCAGCAGCTTATGCGGCGGCCTGGCGTCGAGCACCCGCCAGAAATCAAGGGCGTCGCCGGTTCTGATCGTATCCCGGGAGCGCCGTCCCCGGTTCAGCCCCACCCCGCCGGTCAGGGTGTCCAACCATCCCCGGATTTGCCAGAGAAGATCGGCGGCATAGTACCCGGTTTTTCCGCCGATCCTGCTAACAGCCGGCCATAGGTCTGACGGGCGTGCTAAAATGTCTGCCCTGTAACCGCAACGCAGAATCGTTCCGCCGGAATAGGAGGAATCCCCGCAATGGTCCCATTCAGGGGTGTGCATGGCACCGGCGTCGGTCCAGCAGGTGTCCACCTGCTCCTGATTGACACGGTCCAGGGCGCGCTGGATTGCCTGACGGCAGGAGAGCAGATCCTGGGGAATGATTTTTCGAATCGTGTTTTCAGTACAGATGGTGGGCAGGCTCAGACCTTCGGTCAGGGGGCGGGCAATGGCCGACGGTACCGGTGTGACCAGGTGAATCCATAAGGCGGACAGGTACGGGGTGAGTACCGGCACCGGAAACATGATGGGCGGTCTCAGCCCGGCAGCAGCGGCAAAAATCTTGAACAGGTCCTGGTAGGCAACCACATCCGGCCCCCCGATATCAAAGGTGCGGCCGCGGACTTGAGTATGTTCCAGGCATCCTTTGAGATATCCCAGGACATTGGTGATGGCAATGGGCTGGGTGGGCATTGAGACCCATTTGGGGGTAATCATCACGGGAAGGCGCTCTGTCAGGTAGCGTAAAATCTCAAAACTGGCGCTGCCGGATCCCAGGATCATGGCCGCTCTTAAAACGGTCACCGGAACCGGCCCCTTTTGAAGGGTTTTTCCCACCTCATTTCTGGAGATCAGATGTTTGCTGATGTTTTTGTGGTGAATATCGCCAAGACCCCCGAGATAGATAATATGGGCGGCATTCTGGGCGGCGGCTGCCCGGGCCATGTTGGCGGCCCCGGTCTGGTCGGCGCTGCGATAGGCCTCTTTTTTTGAAATCATGGAGTGGACAAGATAATAGATCGTTCCGCGGCCCCTGACGGCCTGCCTTAAAGAATCTGGGTCCATGATATTGCCGGCACACAGTTCTATGTCCGGGTGACGGCTCCAGGGCCGCCCGGCCATTTTTTCAATGGATCGCCCCATGGTCCGGACCCGGTATCCGGATTCCAGCAACAGGGGTATCAGGCGGCCTGCCACATAGCCGGTGGCGCCGGTGACAAGGACGGGTTGTTGAAGTCTGTCTGCCATAAAATCAGTAAAAATCAGATGATAATTTTAAAAAGAGTCCCCGGTGTGAAGATCAATGGTCAGCGTGTTGTCCGCCGGCGGCAGGTCTGTCCGCCATCCGTGAATCAGGTCTTTCTGATACCAGGCAACAGCTTTCAGCCAGAGACCGAACCCATCTTTGTCAATGATCGGGTCCGGTGCAATCTCATCGCCTTTTAAATGATCGCAGTAAGCACTGGTTATCTGGTGAGAGATAAGGGGCTGCTGTTCTGTTGAAACCATATATTTATCCAGTGCCGTGTTCACAAGTTCCAGTGTGGCCTCATAAAGGAACTGGGAGGAAAATTGCGTGAAATTATCCTGTGACGGGATGGATGTTATAAAGCGGCTGTCAATGGAAACAGTGCGGCCGTCTTTGATGGAAACCAGCCTGAAAGGAGACGGGGCCGACACCAGGGAGCCGGTCTCAATATCAAAGAGGAATTTCTTGGAATCGGGGAATTGTTTTTTCGTAATATCCTGGGCATGAAAGTGTCCAGTGAACACGAGTCTTGCGTCGTATGCCGCCAGAAGTTGCGCGGTGATTTCATAATTGTCCAGAAGATATCGGCCGTAAAATTTTGCATTGGCCGGATAATGCTCCACCACCCCGTGGTGAAGAAAAGTGATAACGCTTTTTTTCTCTTTTTTAGCCAGGATCAGCATCTCCTCCATCCAGGCAAGCGTCCCTTTTGACAGCGCGCCGCTCGTGATGGGGGGGGGTGATCCTTTTTATTGTTCTTGTATTTGCAGGAATCCAGGGCCAGAAGCCAGGTGTCATCTGTCGGCTGGGCCACATAACTTAGAGAGTGGATATCCTTGTAAAGGGCTTCCTTAAAACCGAACTCATTGTAAATCTGCCTGAATTCAAAGGCAGACACAGTGTCCACCTGGGTTTTGGTGTCACCTTCATATTTAAAGGCATGGCTGTTGGCGATGTCATGGTTGCCCGGAACCACATAGACTTTGGTCCCGGATGCTTCAAGCCGTGCCAGTCGGGCTGCCACTCCCTGGTGACTGATTTTTTCCCCATCCTTGGTCAGATCACCGCAGATAATGACAAAATCCGGGGACGCATCTGAGATCTGTGTGATGGCAGAATCAAACAACTCCCCGCTCTGCTCCAGCATTTTGCGGTCTTCATCCAGGTAGGCTTGAAATGCGCTGCCACTGGTCCCTAACGATCTATCGTAAAAGTGGGTATCGGCAAGAACCGCAAACTTCAGGTCGCCGGGTTGAAACCGGGTTCCAACAGGGGGGGATAATTTGTTTTGTGTCTGATACTTAAATGTCTGGTCAAGGCTGCAGGCTGTCAGAACTAACCACAGCGTTATCAGGGTCAGGAGTCTCAAAAGGGTCTGGGTCATTGTTTGATGTGTCCTAGTGGAAGATGGTGTCTCCTTCAGTGGTGCCCCCCCCGATCTGTGAGGGGTGGCACCACCAGAGAAAACTTACAGGTTGTTATCAACGTTGTTTTAATAAGATTCCGGGTACCGCTTTACTCAGGATGTTGCAGTATCCCGGGGTTATCCGGCCTCATAAGTGCAGGTGGTAAAGTCAATTTCTTCCCCGCATTTGTCGCATTTATGGGCTTTTTTAAATTCGTCTGAAAAAATTTCCTTGGTTTCCCCGCATTTGGGGCAGTTGCAGGTAAAAGACTGTAGGGTTTTAAAGTTTTCAAAACCGGGGCAATGTTGAGGTGTGCTCATGGTATCCTCCTTTTTAGTGATTAATAGATCTAAAATTTAAGACACTTATATTTTTACTGCAAAGTGGAAACCAAGGTTGTCATGGTTTCCGGATATTTTGACATCTGTCTTATTCAAGACTGACAATGGTGCGCCCTTTTAACTGGCCTTTAAGGATGGCGTCGATCTTATCGTTGAGATCAGCCAGTCCGATCTGTGTGGCCATGGAATCAAGTGCTCCGAATTTCCACTCCCCGGCCAGTTTTTCCCAGATTGAACTACGATACGCCATGGGGCAGTGCTGGGAGTCGATGCCGATAAGTGAGATCCCCCGTAAAATAAAGGGGAATACATTGATGGGAAGATCCGGGGACGCCACGTTGCCGCAGCAGGTGACAACGCCGTCCTGATCCGTGGCTTTGATGGCTGCCGCCAGAATATCGCCGCCCACCGTATCGATCACACCGGCCCATTGTGTTTTTAACATCGGGGCGTTGGTATCTTTTAAAAATTCATCTCTCGGGATAATGGTCTTCACCCCGATATCATGGAGCAACGGGACATCGGGTTTTCCCGTCACCGCCGTCACCTGATACCCAAGATAGCTTAAAATGGCGCATGCCATGCTTCCCACGCCGCCGGTGGCACCGGTGACAAGAATATCTCCCTTGTCGGGCGCAATTGTGTCCACCAGTTTTTTGACAGACATGCCGGCTGTAAAACCGGCCGTGCCAAAAATCATGCTCTGTTCAAAGGTCAGGCTTTTTGGCAGGGGGACCACCCACTCTGCCGGTACACGGATATACTGCCCGAACCCGCCGGGTGTGTTCATGCCAAGATCATAGCTGGTCACGATAACCGGGTCACCTTGTTTGATGTGCTCCACACGCGACTGCTCAACTATCCCTGCGGCATCAATGCCGGGGGTATGGGGGTAATTTCTTGTCACGCCCCGGTTCCCGGAAGCGGACAGGGCGTCTTTGTAGTTAAGAGATGAGGTCTTCACCCGGATAAGGACATCGTTGTCCGGCAGATCATCAATGGTCATCTCCCGGATGGTCCGGGTGAATTGTTTTTTACCTGTTTCTTCGATTCTCAGGGCTTTGAAAGAACTTGTGGTCATAATCGCTCTCCTAGGGTTGGCACCATTAGCGGAAAAGATAATTAAACTCTATAGTAAGACTGAAACAGATAAAAATCCAGCCTCTTTGTTTTTTTCTTTAAAATAACTATTTAAGGGTCTGAAATACTTTTACAATAAAAAGGAAATCTGCTAAGGATGCCGGCATGAAAACAAACCGATTCCAGACAGGCCGGGTAAGCCTTGTTGCATTTTCCCATTTTATCCATGATGTGTACACCAGCTTTTTAGCGCCGCCGCTCCCCGTTATTATAGAAAAACTGAGTCTGACGCTGAGCCAGGCAGGGCTTTTATCCACGGTGATGCAGGCACCGGCCCTGGCAAATCCTGTGATCGGTCTTTTTGCGGACAACAAGGGGCTGGCAAGATGGCTGGTCATCCTTGCACCGACACTTACTGCCATTCCCATGAGCCTGATACTGGAAGCCCCGTCATATACCATTTTACTGATCCTCCTTTTTTCTTCAGGCATCAGTGTGGCGCTCTACCATGTTCCGTCCCCGGTGCTGGTGGCCAAGTATTCCGGGCACAGGAAAGGACGGGGGATGAGCTTTTACATGACCGGCGGGGAAGCCGCCCGGACCGTGGGGCCGATGTTTGCCGTGGCTGCGGTCTCTTTTCTGGGGCCCGACCATTTTTATATGGTACTGGCAGGGGCGGTCTGCACGTCTGTGCTGCTCTATTTTACCCTGGAAAAAGAGGATGAAAAGACATCGATCCGGAGAAACGGGTCCCTGAAATCAAGCTATATGGAAATCCGCCATGTCCTGCTGCCGATTGCCGGTATCCTGGCGGCACGGTCGTTCATGCACGCTGCCATGGGGGTTTTTCTAACGGTCTATGTGGAGAAAAATACCGGCAGCCTCTGGATGGGCGGGGCAGCCCTGGCACTTTATGAGGCATTTGGTGTGGCAGGTGTCCTGAGCGCCGGGACCCTGAGTGACTGGCTGGGACGGCAGCGGGTCATGTTCTGGGTTTTAATTGCAGCCCCCATCGCCATCACGGGCTTTGTGTTTACAACAGGTACCTGGCAGATCGTCTGCCTTGTCATAACGGGGTTTACCGTATTAGCCACAACCCCGGTGATGCTGGCCGTTATACAGGAGAATGCCACGGCCAATCCGTCGGCAGCCAACGGGCTGTTCATGATGGTCTCTTTTGCAGTCCGCTCCCTTGCCGTTTTTCTATGCGGGGTTTTCGGGGATCTGTTCGGGCTTGAAAATATGTTTTTAATCAGCGCCGCTTTTGGGGTTTTTTCGGTATTTTTCCTTTTAAAACTCAAAGATTGACCCGGACACTGTATTATTAGGGTTTATTTGATGGTGGCAGTTTTAAAAAAAATCCAATCCTGATATACTCCGGTTATAAATTTGCCGACTAAGTCCTAAATACGAGGAACAACTATTGAAGTCATCGAAAAAAGTCATCCTTCAAAAAGGTAAGGGTGCCATCAGAAAAAAAGCCAAGCTCACCTATTTATATGAAAAAGAATCCCAGTACTTTGCGCAGGTGGCAGAGGATGTTAAGCAGCTTGCCGTCAAAGAGCTTACGGAGCTTGGGGGGTATGATATCAAGCCTGTGTTCCGGGGTGTCTGGTTCAAGGCATCCAAAAAGGATCTTTACAAGATCACCTATTGCGCCCGTCTGATTTCAAGGATTCTGGCCCCGCTGATCGTCTTTGAGTGCGAAGACAAGGATGATCTGTACAAAGCTGCCAAGACCGTTCACTGGGAAGAGTTTTTAACCAATAAACAGACCTTCTCCATCTCCGCCAACGTGTCTGAGTCTCAAATCACCCATTCCAATTTTGCCGGGTTGCGGGTCAAGGATGCCATTGCCGATTATTTCCGGGACCGGACCAATAAGCGGCCCAGTGTGGACGCTAAAAATCCGTATCTCCAGATTAACCTTCACCTGCATAAGACAATGGCCACACTCTCCATTGATGCTTCCGGCGGGCCCTTGCACAAGCGGGGCTACAGAGAGGCAAGCGTATCCGCCCCCATGCAGGAAACCGTGGCTGCCTCCATTATCCGGCTGTGTGAATGGGATGGGCAAAAAACGCTGATTGATCCCATGTGCGGATCCGGCACGCTGCTGTGCGAAGCATTGATGACATACTGCCGCATCCCGGCCCAGGTATTCAGAACCCAGTTCGGGTTTGAAAGACTGCCGGACTTTGATGCCGGTTTGTGGGAGCGCCTTAAAACCGAAACCCTGAAAAATATCCGGCCACTGCCCAAAGGACTGATCCGCGGCAGCGATAAAGCCCAGGAATCCGTGGATGCGGTGCTGACCAATATCATGGGGCTTCATTTCGGCAGTGAAATCGATATTGAACTGATGGATTTCAAAGATATTGACCCCATTGAGGACAGCGTTATCGTCACCAACCCTCCCTATGGTATCCGTATGGGGAAATCCGATAACATGAACCGGTTTTACAAAGAGCTGGGGGAATTTTTAAAGACCCGGTGTAGCAAGAGTGTGGCATATGTTTATTTCGGGGAACCCAAATATATCAAAAAAGTACCTTTGTCTCCGTCCTGGAAACGGCCGTTGAAGATCGGGGGGCTTGCGGGAAAACTGGTGAAGTATGAGCTTTATTAAGGAGTGATCAATGACCGGACGACCTGCCACCCCTGGCAAATATACCTGCAATGAGTACCGCGAGGAGATGATCCTTTTGGGCCTCCAGAAACGTCTGACCGAACCCGGCTTGTCAGAAGAAGAAAAAGAAGCCATTAAAAAAGAGATCGCAAGGGTTGAGGAGCAGATGGGGATGTGAGTGAATTGATAATTGAGAATGCATAATTGAGGAAGGTGGCCGGTTTTATAATTTAAAAAATTATCTGATGGAACAAGACTTATGGCAAACCCGGTACTTGATAAGAGTTTTGATTTTGCGGTCAGGATCGTCAATTTAAATAAGTATCTCGTATCACAGAAACAAGAATTTGTTTTATCTAAACAGATCCTGAAAAGCGGCACCGCCATTGGTGCTTTGGTTCGGGAAGCGCAACATGCCGAAAGCACCCCTGATTTTATTCATAAATTGTCCATTGCCCTGAAAGAAGCCAATGAAACCGACTACTGGCTGGAATTGCTAAACAGAACAGAGTATCTCGAAAAAAATAAGTATTTGTCACTCAAAAGTGATCTTGAAGAACTCCTCAAATTATTGGTATCAATTATAAAATCTTCTAAAAAGTCCAGCGGTAGAGACCTCTAATCGGCCCCTTTCCCTAATTCTCAATTTTTCATTCTCCATTATCAATTGCTTTTCCCCCCCGGTTTCAACTATAATTGGAAAAATTAACAAAATTTAAACTTCCTGCAGATCTTTTCAAAACCAGAGGGTAAATTTTACAGATGAATACACCTGATAATCTTTCCAAATCGCCGTCTTTGAAACTCTATCATGAACTCATGGCCAACAAGGTGGGGGATATCCTTTTGGTATCCAGTCCCTATGATGCCTTTATCATGGAGGAGGAAGGGCGGCTTTCCACCCGGATCATCAATGAGTACAAGGGGCTGAACCTGTCAAAGCCGCCGCGGTTGACCTGGGTCTCTTCAGCAGACGAAGCATTGATGGAACTTTCGCAAAAAAACTTTGACCTGATTCTTGCCATGCCCAGCCTGGACGGGATGGATGTTTATTCTTTTGCGGCCCGGGTCAAGGAGAAGTTTGCAGACATCCCCTTTTTCATGCTGCTGCACAATACCTGTGATGTGGATACCTATCTGTGTGTGGACAACTCCAATGCCATTGACAGAACCTATATATGGGGAGGGAACGCCGATCTTCTGCTGGCCATAATCAAAAATTTTGAAGATGAAAAAAATGTGGCCTTTGACACAATAAATGCCAATGTCCGGGTCATTATCATGGTGGAGGATTCTCCCTATCATTTTTCTTCGTTCCTGCCGGTATTGTACAAACAGATTGTGATGCAGACCCAGAGTGTTATTGATGAATCGATTAATGAGGAGCACCGTCTTTTGAAAATGCGGGGCCGGCCAAAGGTGCTGGTGGCCCATAACTATGAGCAGGCCGTGGAGCTGTACGAGAAATACAAGCCCTATGTTTTGTCTGTGTTTTCCGATATGCGGTATCCCAAGGGCGGAAAAGAGGATGAACTTGCCGGGTATCAGCTGCTGACAAAGATTAAGGCCGAAGTGCCGGACCTGCCGGTATTGATTTTAAGCACAGAGGAAGAAAACCGTGAAAAGGTGATGGATATCCCGGCGGTGTTTATCAATAAAAACGCCAGTAACCTCAATGACCAGATTAAAAGTTTTTTTGTGAAATATCTGGGGTTCGGAGCCTTTGTCTTCCGCCTGCCCAATGGGGAGGAGATTGCCCGGGCCAGTGACCTGAGGGCCATTGAAAAGCTGTTGAGCGAAATTCCCGATGAATCCATTGTCTATCATGCCATGAACAATGATTTTTCACGATGGTTTATGGCCCGGAGTGAAATCGATTTTGCCCTGCAGTTAAAGCCCTACAAAATCAGTGACTTTCCCGATCCCCAGGATCTGAAAATGTTCTTGATCGAGAGTATTCACGCCCGTCGCAAAGGATCCAGCCAGGGTCAGATCATTGATTTTGATTCTAAAAAATTTGATTCTGATACCGGGTTCATGAAAATTGGAACCGGATCTCTTGGCGGAAAAGCAAGAGGCCTGGCGTTTATGGCCTCACAGACCAAGCGGGATGCATCTTTACAGGAAAAATTTCCGGACGTGGATATCCATATCCCCCAGACCTTTGTCATATCCACGGAAGGATTTAAAAACTTTGTGGAAGAAAACAGACTGTATGAGTTGCTGCAGTCGGACAGGGAACTTGACGACGAAACCGTTGTCCAGGCATTTTTAAAGGCCAGTTTTCCCCAGTGGCTGAAAAAGAATCTTGAGGTCTATCTGGAGAATGTCAGGTACCCTATTGCGGTCCGCTCCTCTTCGCTTTTTGAGGATGCCCATTACCAGCCTTTTGCCGGGTTGTACAACACCTATATGCTCCCCAATTCCCACCCCAGCCTTGAAAAGCGCTTGGAACGGCTCATCATGGCGGTCAAGATGGTCTATGCCTCCACCTATTTCAAGGCCCCGCGGTCCTATGCGAAATCCACCATGCACAGAACCGAGGACGAGGAGATGGCGGTGATCCTCCAGCAGTTGACAGGGATTGAATACAACAATTGCTTTTACCCGGCCATATCCGGCGTGGCCCAGTCGTACAATTTTTACCCCATATCCCATTTGAAATCTGAAGAGGGGATTACCTATATCGCGCTGGGCCTGGGGAAGATCGTTATGGAGGGGGGGCAGACCCTGCGGTTCTGTCCCAAATACCCGAAATTTTTACCTCAGTTTTCCATTGTTGATGATATCCTTGAAAACTCGCAGAAATATTTTTACGCGCTAAAACTGGATGATTTCCCGGATGATGAAGTATTTACTGCAGAGTCCGGCGATGATCCAACACTTGTGAAGCTGGACTTAAGCGATGTGACCGATCACCCGGTGGTCCGGCAGCTCTCTTCCACTTTTCATGTTCAGGACAACCGGATCAGGGATTCATTTTCCAATAAAGGGTTCCCGGTACTGACCTTTGCCAATATCCTGAAGTATAATTCATTTCCCCTGGCGCAGATTTTAGAAGAGGTCACACAGGTGGGCAGTAAATGGATGGGAGCATCTGTGGAGGTGGAGTTTGCCGTCAACCTGCCAACGGATGAGAAAGAGAGACCCCGATTTTCACTGCTCCAGATCCGGCCCATGGGACGGTATAAACAGAACCTGGGGGTCCATATCGAAAAAGAACAGATCAAACAGGCATTCTGCTATTCAAGCCTGTCGCTGGGAAATGGTGAGTACAAGGATATTTATGATGTTATCTATGTGGATCCGGATACTTTTGATCCCGGCAAAACCGTGGAGATTGCCGCTGAGATAAACCGGCTCAATGCCATCTTTAATGAATCCGGTAAAAAATATGTTCTGATCGGTCCGGGACGATGGGGGTCATCCGACCGGTGGCTGGGCATTCCCGTGGTCTGGAATGATATTTCCAACGTTGGCGTGATGCTGGAGACAACCATTGAAAGTATCAAAGCAGACCCGTCCCAGGGGTCCCATTTTTTCCAGAATATCACATCACTGGGCATCAGCTATATCACGGTGTCCGACAAGGAGCCCGATTTCATTGATTATGAATTTTTCAAATGCAGGACATGCGAAAATACCACCACATTTCTCAAGCATATCCGGTTTAACAACCCCATCAAGATACTGGTTGACGGAAAGACATCCCAGGCCGTGCTGATGCCGTATGAAAAAGAGCTGGACACGGATATCATGGAGGATATCCCGGTTATCAAATCTTAACGCTGCATAAAAATTATGACAAAAGATTGAGGCCTTGACGCTAAAAACATCCTGACTTTTACAACGATAAGGTAAATCCTGAGATCGTAATTGGGAAGCCCTTTATAAAATTTGTTTAAAAACGGAGTTGTCATGAAAGTTTTGATTATCGATGATGAAAAGATTTCACGCAAAGTCCTGTTAAAACAGATGGAAGGTATTGGCGACTGTACTGCGGTGAGTGACAGTCAAAAGGGGTTTGCGCTGGTGATGAAATCTTTAAGGGAAAAGCAGCCCTACGAGTTGATTACCATGGATGTGTCCATGCCGAATATGAGTGGTCCGCAGCTGCTGAGCCAGATTCGGAAAAAAGAAAAGTCCATGAAAATTAAAAAAGCGGACCGGATAAAAATTATCATGGTGACCTCCCGGATGAATATTTCAACCATCAAGGAATGCATTGGTCTGGGGTGTGACGGCTATTTGTCGAAACCGGTCAATAAATACCAGCTTCTGGGGAATCTCGAGCAAATGGGGTTTGCGGATCTACCGGAGGTGAAGACCGGGGAAAAAGGGCAGATCCAGGTGGTACCGAAAATCATCAAACGGTTTTATGGCGGGAAAATAAAACTGCCGGTTCTCTCGGCAATTGAAACCGATATCAGGGCTCTGATGGCAACACAGAATCCGGGAATAGATGATTTTACAGCAATTGTACAAAAGGATATTGTCATCAGCAGCAAGCTTGTATCCATTGCCAATTCAGCCTTGTACCGGGGCGTTGAAAAAGTGAATACCCTGGGGGAAGCCCTTGTACGGCTGGGAATCAAAGCGGCGTCGGGGTTGGTATCAAGCCTTGCGGCAAAGGATCTGTTCCAATCTGATAATGACCGCCTTAACGATATGTTAAGGACATTGTGGATGCATTCCTTTGCCTGTGGATGCCTGGCAAAAGCGATCGGAGAGAAGTTGAACAGTAAGACAACGGACTCTCTGTTTCTAATGGGGATCGTCCATGATATCGGTAAAATGCTGCTGGTCAAGGCCATCTCAGACATACGTCCGGATGAGCCATTTGGGAAGGATATTCAGGTGGCTGTTCATGAGATTCATACCACCTTTGGGGCTGTTCTGTTGAAGAAACTGAATTTTACATTGGAATTTATCCGAATTTCAGAGTTCCATCACTGGGGCGATTTTTCACAGACCGATGACCAGGACCTGATGATTATTAATCTGGCAGACGGCCTGGCAAACAGCATGGGATATACCTTTTTTTGCGAGGAAGAGGTAAGAGCCCCTGATGATGACGCTCCCTTTATGATAGACCATTTAAGCGTGTACAAGCATCTGGAACTGGAAAAAGAAGAAGTTCTGGAACTGGCTCAAAAGACACGGGAGACCATCAATGAAAGTGTCCGGCTTTTTTAAAGCCTGGCATCGCTTCATGAAATATTCCGATTCATCACGGCACAGCTTTGCCCCTAATTAATTTTGGAGCCGATCCTTACCCCTTTACATATCTTGGATAGGTCTTCTTGGCCTGTCTGGCCTCATTTATATCAATGGCAAGTGTTAAAAACGGGACGTCCTGTGATGTCGTGTCAAGCACATCCCCCCGTTCAGGTTCAATAATCCAGCCGGTGCCGCCAAAGTTTTCAACTTCCGTATTGGGCCCGTTATAATTGGACGACAGGCAGAATGCACCGGATACAATGGCGGCCGCTTTCCCGCCGGGCACCCAGATGTCCACCTTTGACTGGGGTGTGGCGCGCGGGCATACCAGGATATCGATATCCCGGGCGCAGTACTCTCTTGCCCGGTCTGTAAACCACAACTCCGTGCAGATCAGAAAACCAATGGTAATGCCGTTGATTTCAATGACCTCAAAAGAGCCGTCTCCTTGATCATACCAGGAAGCTTCATAATATCCGGGTTCATCCGGCAGGTAATATTTGTCATGGACCGGGATCAGCCCTTTTGCCTGTGTGAAAATAAACCCGTTGTTAAGAGCCCTGCCATTTTCAAACGTGGGCCGGGAGGCAATAATGGTTTCAACCGGGAGCTGATCCAGCGTTTGCACCCATTTTTCATGGGTGGTGACAGCCTTTTCCCACAGGGCCATATCAACGCTCTGTGATCGGGTAATCCATTCAAAAAACGGCATCTCCGGCAGAACCAGCAGATCGGATTGTTTGTCTTGAAGATGGGCGATCAGTTTTTCCCACCACCTGTCATCCCGGGTCCAGTTGTTGGGCAGTTCACAGACAGTTACGTTCATATCGATTATCCTTTATTCATGCGCTGTTGCGGTCTCTTATGTAGTACTGCACAGCATGGGCCGGATTGTTTTATGAAATATCCGGGACAGGTTCAATAATGCATGGTAAATATCAAATTTAACCTGTGCAGGCCATCAAAAAAAGGAGGGGCTTGAAAATTGTTTCCCGGCAGTGATACCCTTTATGCAGTCGCTGGACGGGGAAGCTTTTACAAAATCATAAAAAAAAGGAAGACAGGATGACCCGGCTAACTGAATTACCCCAGGTAAAAATACCCGCAGGTGTTATCCATCTGGGGCTTGGGCAGCCGGGCAATGATCTGCTGCCGGCCAGATCGCTGGCACAGGCTGCGGAACGAGCTTTGAAAGACGATGATGCCTCGTATCTGGCATATGGACAAGAGCAGGGGAACATAAATTTTCTCCAGACACTGGCAGCTTTTTTGTCAGCGTACTATCCCGGGCCGGTTGACCCGGATTCTCTTTTGATCACCAACGGCAATTCCCAGGCACTGGACTTTATCTGCAGGCAGTTTACACAGCCCGGTGATACGGTGCTGGTGGAGGAACCCAGCTATTTTCTGGCCCTTAAAATTTTCGCTGATCATAAACTCAACCTGGTTACTGTTCCCATGGACGAACACGGTCTTTGCATAAAAGACCTTGAAAAAACGGTCAAAAAGCTCTCGCCTTCTTTCTTATACATCATCCCCACCCACCATAACCCGGCAGGTGTGACACTGAACCGGGAACGAAGAGATGCCCTTGCCGCTATTTGCAAAAAGCACGACCTGCCGGTGGTGGCGGATGAGGTTTATCACTTTCTGACATTTGAAAAAGAGAAACCCATTCCCATGGGATGTTTTAGTGACCAGGGACCGGTAATATCCCTGGGATCCTTTTCCAAGATCCTGGCCCCGGGGCTGCGGCTTGGCTGGGTGCAGGCCGCTCCCGGCCTGATAAAAAAAATGACCCGGGCCGGGGTCATGATCAGCGGCGGCGGGTTTAACCCGTTTACCTCTCAGGTGGTGGATGCCTACATTCAACAGGGCCTGCTGGATACCAATATTACCAGCTTGAACAAGATCTTTCACAGGCGGATGAAAACAATGTGCAAGGCCTTAAAAGAATCGATGCCCCCAGGTGTAAGGTACACGGTGCCGGACGGCGGATATTTTGTGTGGGTTGAACTGCCTGGACATATCAATGCCGAAAAGTTGCGGAAAAAGTCCCAAGACAGGGGGGTGGATTTTCTGTCGGGAAACTTGTTTTCCCATAAAGGCCATTTAAAAAATTTTATCCGGCTGGGATTCTGCTTTTATGATGAGGCCATGATTAAACAAGGGGTGAAACGTCTGTCAGAAATGCTTTTTCAATATTAAATCTTTGGAAAGAAAATAAAAAACCGGGCTGATGATTCAGCCCGGTAAAGTTACATGATTATTGATGGATTATAGTTAAGTCCTGCTTTAGGAATATTTACAGGCAAACTCTCGTTTACCGCTTGCTTCTACAGCCCTCGAATAGCAGGCATCAAGCGCTTCTTTGGAGTTGTATTCAGCATTGCAATAGGCGAAATCCAGTTTTAGTCGTTTCTTTTCGATGGTGCTGCAGTGATGATCATCGGTTAAATTTCTTTTTTTCATATCAAAACCCCCTATGTTTTCAGATAAAAGATGCGTCATGAGTGCACTGAAGGATGATGAAAAGGACGCCTCTTTTGTATTTAAATATAATAATTCCGGTTCACCCGGATGTCAACAACCGGTACTGCAACCTGTTGTAATAAAATCGGCGATACCCTGATCGTCATCTAAGGATCGGCTCCAAAATTACTTAGGGGCAAAGCTGTGCATTGCCTTACTTGAACTTTTGTTTTTAAAAACCCGTAAGCAGCGATTCTTTTAAGGGGTTTTGGAAACAATATAGATCAAGTTATTGTGTAACGATTCCTAAGGATGCTCATTTTCCATGGTGAGGGTGTATTTCCCGAACCTTGCTTTGCCATTGCATTTGGCCCGGTGGAAGAGCATTCTCTGGGCCGCATCCCGGTTCTCTTTTTTTCCGCCCCAGGATGCCAGGCTTTTTTCCTGCAGGGCACGGCCATAGGAGAAACTTAACTCCCAGGGGACGTTGCCGATGCGGTTCATGGCATCCAGATGGGCCGTGGCCAGTTCAGAGCTCTGGCCCCCTGAAAGAAAGGCAATACCGGGCACGGCTGCCGGAACAGTCCGCTTGAATATTTTGATAGTGGATCGGGCCACATCCTCAACACTTGCCTGGGAAGGGCAGGTATCACCGGGGGTCACCATGCTGGGTTTTAAAATCATTCCTTCCAGTAGCACCCGGTGAAGGGCCAGCTCTTCAAAGACCGTATCAAGGGTCCATTGGGCGACTCTTTCGCACCTGTCAAGGGTGTGGTCGCCTGTCATCAGGATTTCCGGTTCCACAATGGGGACAAGGCCGCGGTCCTGGCACACGGCAGCATAGCGGGCCAGGGCATGGGCGTTGATCATCAGGCTTAACCGGGACGGCTGGTGGGGGCCGATCTGGATCACGGCCCGCCATTTGGCAAACCGGGCGCCCAGCTCGCGGTATTCATCAAGCCGGTCAACAAGCCGGTCAAGACCCTGGGTGGCTTTTTCATCGTTTGTTCCGGGAATGGGCATCAGGCCTTTGTCCACTTTTATTCCCGGGATAATCCCCCGGTCGGACAGCAGTTTGGCAAAGGGGGTACCGTCCGCACAAGCCTGCCGAAGGGTTTCATCAAACAGGATAACCCCGCTGATATGGTCTTCGATACCCGATGCGGTAAATAAAAGTTCACGGTAGAACTGTCGACTCTCCGGCGTTGATGCCACCTGGATGGAGTCAAACCGTTTTTTTATGGTTGGGGCGCTTTCATCGGCGGCAAGAATACCTTTGCCTTTTGCAACCATGGCTACGGCCGTGTCTGCAAGAGTGGTTGCGTGGGTGTCATTTGTTTTGAGTGTCATATATGGGTCTCCCTTGTATCGCTTTGGTCAGGTTTAAAGGCACCCTGAAATCGAAGATCCGGTAAGAGTAAATCGCAAAGGTGTGTTCCGGAACTCATCTGCCTTTTTTTAAGGTTAAGAGTTGAGATCCCCTGGCATCATGACCGATTTGCTCTTAGGTGACCCCATAAGCCACCCTTTTTTTAGGGACTTTATTTTGGGAATCACGACAGTGCCTGATCTATTTAGGGTAAGATGTTTTTTGCAAAAGGCAAGGTGCGGCGCTTTGGGGAGGCTGGCGGACATCATCGTAATATCGTAAAAAATCAACGCCTCCGGGATAAAAAGCTTGTAACCGCGGTGAATATCCGACATATTTCTATTCAATCTTGATTTGAACGGCATAGAGATGGAGTACATCGATGCAGCTTGAATGCAGACAATTGAATTTTACCTATCCGGGCAGCCATGTCCCGGTGATTGAGAATCTCTCCTTTTCAATGGAAAACCCCGGTTTTAACGCCCTTTTCGGACCTTCCGGTGTGGGAAAAACATCCCTGGCAAAAATGATAGCCCTGCCGGGGATAGCAGGTGCTGAAGCCATTCAAACCCGGGGTATCAATACCATTTTATATTCTTACAACCTGGAGCGACTGCCGGGATGGTCAAGCTGCGGCCGTCATCTTGACAAGGTGACGCCAACTGATAAAACCGGTTTGAAACAGGAGCTGGTGGATGCTTTTGAACTCAATGATATACTGGGGGCGCGCTTCTCCCAGCTTTCCATGGGGCAGCAGAACCGGATAAACCTGATCCGCTATCTTCTCCAGGATTTTGATCTCCTGGTTTTAGATGAGAGCCTGGCCAATGTGGATGAAAAACTACGGGGAAAAATTATCCTGACCATCAAGGAGATATTCAGGGACAAGATGTTTCTATATATTTCCCATAACCTGATGGAAGTTTCAAAATTCTGCCGCGATATTCTGGTGTTTGGAAAAGCCTCGGGACAAAAACAGAACTATCTGATTTCAGGCCAGGATTATAAGCAATCGTATCATTTGGACAAATCATTGCTGGACCACACCATGCTGGAGATTATGAATGCTTTTTAGGCGGATCTATCAATTTTTGATTGTGTATGCTGCAGGCATAGGATTTTTATGGCTGATCAAGCTTGTACTGGATCTGTCGGACTATGTTATCCCGGGTCTGGCTTTGATGAAAGAGACCACCACACAGTTTGCAGGGCCCTATTTTTTGGATGTTTTCAACACCCTGTCAGTTACCATCCTGGGTCAGTTTTTATCCATTGTCCTGGCATTCTGTGTGGGGATTGCCGGGCGGAAATCATCCTGGGTCGGTTCTTTTATCAAGGTCACGGCTTACAACATCCAGGCCTACCCCATTGTGGCACTGGCCCCCATTATTTTTATTCTCCTGGGGGACGGATTTCTGCCACGGCTTTTGATCGCTTCCATGATTTGCTATTTTCCATTACTGCTGTCGGTGCTGGGAATCATGGCCACGCCTGTGGCCGATATTGAGCATTTTTATATTGTTACCGGGAGGATGCGGTGGCAGCTGGAAGTTAAAATTCGGGCTTTCGAGAATTTAAGCAAGCTGACCACCGTCATTGCCGGCAGTGCCACCCTTGCCATGGCAGGCACCATTGTGGCGGAATTTATATCGGCCAATGCGGGTATTGGGTACAGTATCCGGATCGCTCTTTACCAGAGCGATATGGCAAAAATATTGATCGCACTGTTCATCATCGGTATTGTTATCTCCATTTATCAGGGCATCCTGGAATTTATTGGAGAGCAGGTAAAAGACAGGTGGTCTATCACAGATAAAGGATAAATGCCATGAAAAAGACCATTTTTGCGGCCATTGCAGTGATAGCAGTATGGATTATTATGGCACCGGCCTTTGCCGGTGAAAGCCGGGTGACATATCGGTTGAAATGGAAATTTAACACTAGTGTGGCCGGGGATATCTATGCCGGTTCTGCCGGTTTTTTTGAAAAACAGGGACTTAACGTGGAGGTAAAGGCCGGGGGCGTAGGCATTAATGCCATCCGGGAACTTGAGCTTGGG
>CAZLTD010000104.1:0-21880 GCA_964562385.1 uncultured Desulfobacula sp. | reverse complement strand
CGTTCTGTATTAAAGGCTTGACACAACCCATCCATGTAATTACAATGTAATTATTTGGACATAAGCTACAAGGTGGCATTAGATGAAAGCATCAATTATTAAAATAGGGAACTCACAAGGTATTCGCATCCCAAAGCCAATTATTTCTCAATGCGGATTTGAAGAGGAAGTAGAATTTTCAGTTCAGAATAATGCTTTGATAATCAGATCTCTTAAATCTTCTCGTAAAAACTGGGATTCCGCTTTTAAAAAGATGGCTGCCAATTCAGATGATCAGTTATTAGATTCAGAGACACACACTTCAACAGAATGGGACGAGAGTGAGTGGGAATGGAAATAAAAAGATTCCAAATTCACCTTGTCAATCTCGATCCTACCATCGGTCATGAAATAAAAAAAACGCGTCCCTGTCTTATTATTTCCCCTGATGAGATGAATCGACATATAGGAACTGTGATCGTTGCCCCAATGACCACAAAAAAACGAAATTATCCTACAAGAATACAATGTTCCTTTCAGGGTAAAAAGGGCCAAGTTGTTCTCGATCAAATTCGTACGGTTGATAAAAAACGACTTGTTAAAAAGCTTGGAACCTTAAATTCCAAGGCACAAAATCGTGTTCTAAAAATACTCCACGAGCTATTTTCGAAGTAGCGGTTAATACAGAACTCCTTTCGTTGGAACGAGATACTGGGGATGGTCTTCGGCCTTAAACCCCAACTCCCTTCGGATTCGCCTCGGCTTCCGTGAGTTCAACCGTGACTCTTTTGGTCTCTATTTATAATTATTGACTTTAGCATACGTTTGATACATACATATACATATGAGAACTACATTAAATATAGATGATCAAATTTTAGAAAAAGCCTCCTTGCTCACAGGCATCAAAGAAAAAACGTCTTTGGTCAGGCTCGGCCTTGAGGCCTTAATTGCTTTGGAAAGCAGCAAACGTTTAGCGCAATTGGGCGGAACCGAAAAAGAGTTAAAAGATATTCCACGCCGCAGGATGGTTTGACCAAAAATGATTCTTGTTGACACCTCAGTTTGGATCAATCACCTGAGAGACAATGATGAGCATTTAAGGCAACTGCTTCTCAATGGCCGGGTAACATGCCATTCCCACGTTATTGGGGAACTTGCGTGTGGGAACATTAAAAATCGCAATGAGATCCTTACTTTTCTCAAGGCATTACCAATGGCGCCATTAATTGAATTCGATGAATATCTATTTTTTGTTGAGACACATCAATTGAATGGCATTGGAATCGGTTTCGTTGATATCCATCTTCTGGCTTCCTCAAAACTGGCTCAAACCAAGCTGTGGACAGCTGACAAAAGGCTTATGGCTGCCGCATCCAAACTCGGAATAAATTACCAAAAAAAATAATCCACCGAGGATTGGCACGAACTTTTCGGTCGTTCTCAATCCTGCGTTCAAAAAACCCGGATTCAAAACCAGTTTCAAATGAACACATTTACAGGCAATCCATATTTAAATTTTCTAATCCTGCTTTGCTTTGTTGTGCTTTTAAGGATAATTGATTTATTGATAAAGAAAGGCAAAGAAAAAGGGGTTCTTTTAAAAAACTCAAAAGCGCCGGGCATCTTTGCAATGGCAATTGTATTTATGGCCTGCATGATAATACTATTAATTTACAATAAACTTAGCCCATGAACACCCCTCTGAACCGGACCAGGACAAGCTGCCTGGTTTGCCCAAAGGTCTAAAAATCCCGGCGTCCAAGCCCACGGACCACAACCACGACGTCTTTTAATCCACCTGAAAGGAATTGATATGCCTGAACTGGAAATTTATTCGGATTATAATTGCACCTGGTGCTACTTTGACAGGCCGACTGTTAAAAGGCTTGAAAAAGAGTATGACGTTAAAACCTGTTACAGGGCATTTCCCCTGCACCCTGACATTCCAAAACAGGGAATGCCCATTGAGGAGCTTTTCGGTCACAATATCCCGTTAATGACAGACAAGATGCAGGCGTTGGAAAAAATGGCTGCTTCATTGGGGTTGCCCCTGGCCAAACGCACCACAATTTCTGACACCCGTCTTTCGCAGGAACTTGCCAAGTGGGCAGAAACCAGGGGGAAACTCAAAGAGTATCAGGACGCGGTCTATACGGCATATTTTTCAGGTGGCCTGGACATTTCCGACAGATCTGTCCTTACAGAAATAACAGAGGCAGGCGGCCTTTCAAAATTGGAAGCCCTTGAAATAATTGAAATCAAAGCTTTTGGCAGCGCTGTAGATAAGGATTGGGACAGATCTGAGAAACTGGGCATCATGGTGGCGCCCACATACATTATGAACGGGGCCAGACTGACGGGGTCTCAACCCTATGAAAAACTTGAACAGTTAATCGTTGCAAATAATATCCCCAAGAGATCCAAAGAATAACCTACTTTAGGGAGATACCGGGGCAATTGGATTAAAGGAGTTAATATGACAAAACGCATTCAACTGATCCCGCTGCTGTTTATCTTACTTTTCCTCACCCCGGCATGTATTGTCAGCCCCAAACTTGACTGCCCAGGCGGTATTGGACAAATGCTTGATTACTCAGCACGGTATTGTGAAATGGTCACTAAAAAAATCTATGGAAACTGGGAATATGAAAATGGCGAAGACATAGGGATTAAAGACAATGCGGTGCTTACGTTAACATTGGGGCTGGATGGGCAATTACAAAAAACAGAATTTAAGATAAAATCACCTTACCCGGCCCTGAACCATGCGGCCTTAAAGGCCGTTGAAAAATCCAAGCCATTCCCACCACCACCTTGTCGTAACGTTATCAGGAGAATTGAGGTTATATTCCTGCCTAAAATCATTAACCGGTATTTGGCTTCAAAATCTCCTCCTAAGACGGTTGTGGACGACGCTTTTACCCGATATACGAATGGGGTTATTTTCGACAGCCGCACAAATCTTGAATGGTATATCGGGCCTGAAAAATGTTTAAGCTTTGAAGAAGCAGAAAAATATGCCTCGTCTCTTTCAATTGCCGGCGGCAGGTGGAGAATGCCCAGCTTATCCGAGCTTAATGTATTGTATCAAAAAGAGATCAGCCCCATACATCTGAATCCGCTTTTCCAAACCTATATATCCAACGTTTGGTCATCCGAAAAAAAAGAGAAAAAGATCGGTGAGACAATCCATTCCTGGTCCTGGTTTTTTGATTTCCACAGCGGAGAGCAAAAATGGACAAACAGTCTATGCGCAATAGCTTTTGCGGTTCGCAATAAAGAATGATAGCCCTGTTCTGCACGTGAGAATGGGATGCCTTTACGGCACTATAACCTTCAACAATTCAAATCAAGCAGGCAAAACCGCTGATTCAAAAACGATATGCCTCTAATTGATAAATAAAATGGTTGAAACAAATAAAGAATTCAATGAGATGTCTTTAACCCGGAAGATTATAGCTTCTGTTATGGGATTATCTATCGTTGGATTTGGATTTTGCTTCGGGATAATCCCGATATTTCGTATATTAACCAGTCTAATTAATGGTGAACAGGTTCATGGTAATTTATCTCTCTATGCTCTTTCTCTGCCTTTAATTCCTCTTGGAGTTTGGGTTCTGTTCACCACTTTTCGACGGCAATAGTTTCACTCACAATCCAAGATCAGATTCTCCATACATGCACTATATTTCATTAAGGAGTATTCCATGAAATCAATTGAATTAGCCTCTGTGTCTCTCAAAATGCTTGGTATTCTTTGCTTTTTGAAGATAATCCCTATAATTCAAACCCTCGTTGATACAAAAAATTTACATAATCTAAAAGCATTTGATTCTTCGGCCGACATTTCAATTGTATATACGGGTTCAATTGTTTCACTAATCTTGGATCATTTGGAATAATTTCACTTTTCAAAACGCCCTTTGCGTCACCACAAAATACACACATATCCGAAATACCAAAGCGTGTGCATATATGTTAGAGTGCCCTTATGAAACTACAATTTAAAACAGCCGAGGTCCGGGATGCTGAAATACTGACACAAGTGTCTGTAAAATCCTTTCATACTGATGCCCTTGTCGGCGGGCGAAAGACCATTGGCGGGCCTTCGGGGTATGATTCCATACAATTCCATGAAAAAATCATTCAGGACGCTTCCAAATTTTACAAGATATTGGCTGATGACCGCATAATCGGCGGGTTCTGGTTTTTAAACAGCAATGTTGAGCATGCATACCTTTCCAGGATTTTTGTGGACCCTCAGTTCCACAATAAGGGCGTGGGTCTGGCATCTTTCAAATTTTTATTCAAAAACTATCCGGATGTTAAGGCGTGGTCACTGCAGACCCCTATCTGGAATACCCGTACCCCGGGGTTTTATAAAAAACTGGGATTTGACATTGTGAAAAAATCTGATAAGTTTCTGTTTTTCAAAAAGATAATCGAGCAGAAGATATCCCAAAAGGAGTGACACGGACCCAAAAGGTCGCGGTGTGCTATATTTTACAAATGGCCTATTCAATAGAATTGTATTTCAATCACGCGTTTGAAGAGAAGATCCACCGCTTGTGGGATGTTCTCAGAAAGAACAATGTCCCTTCCATCATGCAGAAAATCGGCAGCAGACCCCATATTGCCCTGTCGATTCTGGATGATATTGCCGAAGAAAAAATACCGGATATAATCCACTATATTGGCGATCATTACCCGCAATTTGAAATTGACTTTCCTGCCATATCCATGATCCCGGGCAAAAGCCAGGCTGTCTTCCTTTCTCCGTCTCAAACTGAGAGGTTAACAACGATTCAGGGCTCTTTGCATGAATATCTTTTAAAAAAGGGACACACGCCAAGAGAGCACTATTATCCGGACCAATGGCTGCCGCACGTGACGATCTCAAAAGAGTTGTCTTTTAAACAAACGCTTGAAACCCTAAAGGCGTGTGAACATTGCCCCGTTACCGGTAATGCCACGGTGATTGAGGCGGGCATTATTGAGTTTCGTCCGCGAAAACAAATTGAAACATGCCGCTTAAACGCCGCACACCCCGGCTTCATACCGGAGCCTTGTGGATAATGCAAATTCAGTTCACACAAAATATCCGGGGTAGTCGCTGATGAAACCCCAGTTCTGTACCATTTTAAACGCCCTGAAAAGCCCTCAAAATGTCGGGATGATTGTACGAAGCCATGTTGCCCATGGTGGATCACAACTTATCTTTACCGGCCTGGACCGTCCCTGGAAATTCAAAAAAGGGACCCGGGCTTTTTCCAGGAAACTTGAAAAGCAGTGCAATATCCTTCACATCCCCAATCAGTATGACGCCCTGGCATGGTGCAAAGAAAACGGCTATGCCTCAACAGCCGTTGAGATCCGGGAAAATCCGGTTTTTATGGACGAATTCTCATTTCCCAGACGCACCGCCATTATTGTCGGGAATGAAGAACAGGGGCTTGATGCAAAATTCCAGGAGAAGTGCGACCATATTGTTACCATAAAGCAGATCGGGGATGTCGGCAGCCTGAATGTTGCGGTGTCAGCCTCCATTGCCATGTATGAATTCAACAGAGGCTGCACGGTTGCAAATAAAATAGATGGGACTGCCTATCAAGCAAATACGGAGAAAAAATGAAAACCTGGATTATTCTACTTGTCTTCCTGATCAGCTTTCCCGTTTTCGGGAACCCGTTGGATGCTGATGTGAGCCGGGAAGTTGAAACCCTGATCGCGTTCATTGAAAACTCTCCATGCCGGTTCAAGAGAAACGGCACCTGGCACGATGCCGGGCAGGCGGTTAATCATATAAGGCGGAAATACAACTATCTGCTAAAAAAGAACCTTGTAAACTCAACAGAAGAATTTATTGAACGTGCTGCCAGCCAAAGCAGTATATCCGGAAAAGCCTACAAGATTCAGTGTAACAATGGTGAAACCATCACATGCGGGCAGTGGCTCAAGGCGGAACTTGACAGGATACGCGCCAAAACCCAGGGCCAATAGAGATATTGAAGCAGATTGGCAAATACTAAATGGGGCTTTGATAAAAAAGTCCATTCAATCATAAGGATAAAACAATGAAAAAAGTATTCTTTACCCTATTATTTCTGATAATTTCCAGTACCGTCATGGCCGGCGGATTTAAAACCGAAGAAGAGACCTTGAATTTTGCAGATACGTTCATGGCGCAAATTGTTCTTACACAGTTTCAGGCAGCTTTAAACTCTGCAAAGCCTCACTGGCCGCTCCCAGAAATTGAAATAGATGGGATGGTTAATCAGATACAACAGCAATGGCCTATTGTTGATCAGCGTTTCGGCAGTCCAATAACCAAAGAACTGGTAAAAGTAAAACGAATCGGCAAATCATTTCTGAGGTATTATTATCTACAGAAATTTGAAAATCATTCCATTTACTGGCAGATTGACTTCTATAAACCCCGGTCATCCTGGATGATCAATCAAATTATATTTCTCGACAATTTAGAACCGCTATTTGAATAAGCGAACATTGATGTATCACGTGGTAACGGACGCCGAACGCCTCTCAGTTCAGGCTATCTCTGATTCAGCCGGCTGCGTCCCTCAACCCCCTTACAAACCGGATAAAAAATAGCCATGAACCAGATACAGATACGACACGCCAAACCTTCCGATCACCAGGATATCATCACTGTTATTCCCCACTGGTGGGGCGGACGGGATTTGAGATCCTCTGTGCCGAAACTTTTTCTCATCCATTTTGGCAGCAGCTCCTTTATCGCTGAAAAGGACGGCCTTCTGGCCGGTTTTCTCATCGGTTTTATGTCACAAAGCTTTCCCGACCAGGGGTATATCCATTTTGTGGGTGTCCGGCCGGATTTACGAAGGTACGGCCTGGCCCGGCAATTGTACCACTGTTTTTTTGATGTGTGCAAAAAACAGTCCCGGACCGTTGTCCGATCCTGCACCGCCGTGTCAAACAAGCTCTCCGTGGATTTCCACAGGCGGATGGGCTTTTCCTTAGAGCCCGGAGAAATCTATGTTGATGATCTGCCGGTCACACCCGGTTATTTGCACGAAGATGATCAGAAAGTATTGTTTAAAAAGCAGCTGAAAGGAGACAGCCCCAATGGAAATTGACCTTGCAGCACTAGAACCGAGACAATCCCATGACCTTATGACAGGCAGCATCATCCCCCGTCCCATTGCCTGGGTAACCACCGTCAGCGAAGATGGGAAAACCAACATCGCGCCGTTCAGCTTTTTTACCGGTGTCTCCTGGGCGCCGCCCATCCTTGCCTTTTCTGTTGTCAACCGGTCCGACGGCAGCATGAAAGATACCATTATCAATATCGAAAAAATCCCCCAGTTCACCGTCAACATTGTTTCCGTTGATTTACTGTCCCCGATGGAGGCCTCGGCCAAACCCATCCCCTATGGGGAGGATGAATCCTTCATTAAAGGAATTGATCTGATTGCATCCCGCAAAATAGCACCGGTGAGAATCAAGGAGGCAAAAATATCCTTTGAATGCACCCTGGAGCGCATCGTCCGGGTCACTGAGGGGCCTGATGCCGGAAATCTGGTTCTTGGCCGCGTCCGGCTTGTTCATATCCGCGATGACCTGCTTTCCGACAGCAACGGGATTGATCCCAAAAAGCTGGACGCCCTTGGACGGCTAAGCGGCAAATTTTACTGCAGGACGCAGGACACTATTGAAAGCGAAAAAAACTGACCTGCGATTTTGTTGATATTAAATTTTTTTATTGACTTTAGTGTATAGCGAGTATACGCTTTCTTTCATGAACAGCGACAACCTGAAAATCCACGGCAAATTTCAATCCATTATGCGCCTGTCCCGGGAGCTGGATAAAACGCCAAAAAAATTCGGCACCGATGAGACGCTGTCCCACTCTGAAATCCATTTGATTGAAATCATCGGGGACAATGCAGATTTGAGCGTCACCGATATTGCTGGCCACCTCGGCATTACCAAAGGGGCCGTATCCCAAAGCCTCAAGCGCCTT
Organism: uncultured Desulfobacula sp.; assembly: GCA_964562385.1. Taxonomy (GTDB): domain Bacteria; phylum Desulfobacterota; class Desulfobacteria; order Desulfobacterales; family Desulfobacteraceae; genus Desulfobacula. The sequence continues at coordinate 13,893 of CAZLTD010000104.1, read as the reverse complement.
GAAAAAAAGGATCTTTGTACAAAAAAGGCCGATCCTAAAAATCTGTCCCGAGCCATTGTGATGCTCACGGCCAAGGGGAACACCGCCTATTGGGCGCACAAGCACTGGCATGAAACCATGGATGGCGGATTTTCCCGGTACATGGAAGATTTAAACAAAGAAGACCTTGGCGTTATTATAAATTTTCTGGAAAGGGTTGAGGATTTTCTGGGGCGTCGCCTGGGTTCCAAAGAGTAGTATTTTTTTAATTAAAGCGTATAGCATATAAACACTTAAACCCGAGGAGACTTTTATGAGCAAAAATAATCACAAAGGCGATGTATGCAGCCACACCCACTCTTTTGCCCTGGATAATGTATTTAGACGACTGTTTCAAAATCCCCAAAAAATTGTCGGGGAGTATGTCAAAAAGGGAGATACCATTATTGACCTGGGATGCGGCCCCGGTTTCTTCACCGTTGAGATGGCAAAAATGGCCGGCCCAAAAGGCAAGGTCATCGCCGTTGACCTGCAAAAACAGATGCTGGCCAAGCTTGAGAAAAAATCAAAGAAGCTGGGACTTGAGGCCCGCATCGTCCGGCATCTTTGCCCCGAGGACGCCATTGGCCTTGGACCCGATATCGCGGCGGATTTTATCCTGGCCTTTTATATGATCCACGAAACACCCGACCAAAAGCGATTTTTAGAAAAGATAAAACCCCTGCTTAAAAAAGAGGGGAAACTCCTTATTGTCGAACCTATGTTCCACGTGAGCAAGAAAAATTTTAAGCGCACAGAAGAGATTACACAAAAAGTGGGATTCTCCATTATCGACAGGCCTAAAAAGAAGGGAGGCAGGAGCCTGCTGCTGCAACAGCAGACTATGTAGGGGTTGGCTGTGACGCGGACGCCCACAAGGGGTGTCCCTGCAATCTTAGCCCCACCCTACGATGCAGGCAACACGTTCATTTTTCATCCGGATTCCGCATCTTTTTGGTAACTGCATCCAGGGCTTTTGACCAGGCAGCAAAGGCGTCCTCATCTTCCAGCACCCGGGCGCCCAGTTCTGATATACCGCCCGGTGTGGCCAGTGTTTCCCAGATATCGGCAAGAGAGGCATCTTTTTGATGGCGGGCCATGCCGCAGGCCCCTTCAATGGTTTCAATCACCAGCTGCCGGGCAGTTTCAGGATCACTCCCCTGATTTTTAGTCCAGGACACCATGGCATCCATAAAGGGAAACAGCCAGGCATAAAAAGCGCCGACCAGGGCGGTTCCCGGCGAGAAAACGGTTTCGTCCGGCAATATATGTACCTGTCCCAGGCAGGAGAACACCTTTTCAACCAGACTGTTTTCAGGAAAAACAAGAACCGGACTTTTGCCGATGGCAGCGCAGGATATGGGAAGAACCCGGACGGCCGTAGCCGGTGACACTAGGGGTGTGATATCCTCTAACCGGGTGCCGGCAATAAGGCTGGCAACACTCTGCCCGCTCTTAAACAACACCCCGTCAAGGGCCGGTTCAAGATCTGCCGGACGGACAGCCAGGATTACAAGCTGGGCAAAATCGATCAGCTCCTGATTATGGGTGGTGGCTGTACAATCAAAAATCCGGGCTGTTTTAGAAACACGGTCCAGGTGGGGGGCTGCCAGCATTATCTGAGCATCAAGACCGCTTTTAGCAAAGCCTTCAAGCATGTATCCGGCGATATGCCCTGCTCCGATAATGCCGATCTTCATACCGGACCGAACCTGTGGGTATGATGATGAACAATCAAAACCTCTACGGTCATGGCAGATATCACTCTTTTTTTGATTTCTTGTCTTTGAGTTCCCGGTACCAGTCATCATTCCCGTAGATTTCATCCATGCATCCCGGGCAGAGGCTGTGGCTGAATAAAGCGGTGGAGTGCTGTTCAAAATACGCTTCCAGCTGGTTCCAGTATCCCTTGTCGTCCCTGATTTTTTTACAGCTGGAGCAGATGGGAATCAGACCCCCCAGGGTTTTGACATCCTTGAGGGCAGCATTCAGCCGGTCGATGAGTCTTTCCCTTTCAACCTCGGCTTCCTTGCGCGGGGTGACATCGGTATGGGTACCGGTTCTCCGGACCGGGTTGCCGTATTCGTCAAACTCGGATACCTGGCCGCGGCCATGTATCCACTTATACGATCCGTCCTTGCAGCGCAGCCGAAACTCCAGGGACCAGCTTCTTTTCTGCTCAATTCTCTCATCAACATAGGTGATGACCTTTTCCCTGTCATCGGGATGGAGCAGGTTCTTCCAGGTCTCCCTGTTTGCCGGCATTTCATAGGGCTCATACCCCAGCATGGTATAATACCGGGGAGAAAAATAGGTTTCGTTTCGTTTCAGATCAAAATCGAAGACACCGTCATTCACCGCATCAATGGCCAGGCGAAGGCGTTCTTCAGAAGCCTTCATTCTTAAAAGTTCGTTTTTTAATTCCTGGATATGATACTGAAGTTCTTCAATTGTTGGTTTTGGATCCATAACGTTTTCTTTCTCACACTCTTCCGAAATTGACACTTACTTAAGGCACCCTTAAGCTTCGTACAGAATACTTCTTGAAACATTGTCGGCTTTTTGAACACCGGTCAGCACCATTGCCTGTTTAAGTTCCGTATGAATTTTATCGATGTAGTGTACCACACCTTCCTGTAAACCGCCAATAGCTGCTACAGAAAAAGGACGTCCTATCATAACAGCATCTGCACCTAATGCAAGCAGTTTTAACACGTCTGCACCGGATCGGACACCACCGTCCGCCAGTATGGTTATCTTTCCTTTCACCGCATCACAGATCCCGGGCAGCACTTTGGCCGCACCCGGTGTAAAATCCAGCACCCGGCCACCGTGGTTTGACACGACAATGGCAGACGCGCCTGCATCAACAGCCGCCTTGGCATCCTCAGGGGTCAAAATCCCCTTTAAAATAAATTTGGCCGCTGTTTTTTCTATGATTTCACCCAGTTTATCCACTGTTTTGGGGGATACCGGCCGCCCCATTTTTTTCAAGGTCACCAGCCCTGCGGCATCAATATCCATACCGATGATATCAGCGCCGCTGGCAGCTGCCTTGTCAAGCTTTTCAAACAGCTCTTCATCTTCCCAGGGTTTGACAAAAGGGATACCGTGACCTTCGGCTTCCTGAATTATTTCGTTGGCGGTTTCATGGATAAAATCCGGCACACCGTCCCCGGCACACCCCAGGATTCCTTTTTCCAGACACCCGAAAATAATGGACCGGATATATTTTTCTTCGCTGATCTTGCCGCCCATGTTAAAAGAAACACCGCCGATGGGCGCGGCCAGGACCGGCATGGACAACTGTCTGCCAAGGATCGACACCCGTGTATCCGGTGCCACAACATCATGAACCAGACGCATATTAAACCTTATATCGGCCAGGGACTGTATATTTGCTTTAAAGGAGGAAGCCGTACCCAATCCCCCCATTCCCGGGACTTCTCCTGCGCAAGCTTTTCCGTCGCATTGTTTGCAGACCCGGCAGTAACCTTTCATCAGAATGGCCGCATTTTTATATATCTCTTCCATACCTGTTCCTCTTTATTTTATATCTGTCCACCAATTAAATATTATCAGCTCTTCGCATTCAGTCATTAGCCAACCTATTGAGACTAAGTCATATTTTGCTGACAGCTAAAAGCTGATTGCTAATCGCTTCGATTATACCGACCTGGCTATTTCCTCGGCCTCACTGATACAATACATCAAATGCCTCGGGGACTTGGCGTCACCGATCATATGGAACCGGGCATCTGTTTTTTTCTCCAGTTTTTTCGCCTCCCGGATCGGGCTGTGTTTCTCCGATATCACCACGGAGGTGAACCCGTTAAGAGACATCTTCTCACCCTGGGTCTTGAATTTGACACCATCATCGGTAAAGGCACTGACAGAGACCTTTTTATACAAAGTAACATTATTCTCTTTCAAACGTTCCCGAAGATAATAGCGGTCATTGCTGGACATCTCCTCGGCAAAACTCTTTTTCCGGTTCAAGACCACCACCTCTTTACCCTGATCCGCCAGAAAATCCGCCGTGATCAGACCGGTCATACCACCGCCAAGGACAATCACTTTAGGCCCGACAGTTTCCCTGTTGCTGATCACATCCACATTGGTGACCAGATCCATTTTTGTCTGGAACAACCCCTTGATCACCGGCATTTCCGGCATGGAACCGGTGGCAAGGATAACCTTGTCCGGGGAGACTTCATTAATCAGTTCCAGGCTCAAGGGCGTGTTGTAGCGGACATCGACATTGAGTATCTTGATCTCATTTTTAAAAAAACGCAATATGTCCCCAAGCTCCCCCCTTCCGGGGGCTTTGGAGGCCAGATCCAACAGCCCTCCGGACTCGGGTTTCTCCTCGCAGACAATTGTTTTGTGCCCCTGAAGGGCAAACTGCCGGGCAGCGGCCATACCGGCAGGACCCGCCCCGACCACCAGGACTTTTATCTTTTTTGACGGTGGCTTTTCATCTTTTAACTTGTATTCGCGGCCCACATCCGGGTTCACCACACAGGAGCCCGGTTCCTTGGCAAGAACGGCATGAATACATCCCAAACAGCAGCCGATGCAGGGGCGTATTTTGTCAAATTCTCCGTTCATGGCCTTTTGGGGATAATAGGGATCGGCAATAATGGACCGGCCCAGGGCCACCATGTCTGCATCGCCTTTTTTGACAATCTCTTCAGCATGCTCGGGATATTTAATCCGCCCCACGGTGATCACCGGGATATTGACATGTTTTCTCACCTCTTTTGCCAGATGGACAAAACAACCGTGCGGTGTATACATGGACGGAATGGTCAGTTCGGTGGAACCATAGACCCCGCCGGATATATGCAGGTATGCTGCACCGGCCTTTTCCAGCAGCGGAGCGATTCTCACTGTATCTTCAAGCTGCCAGCCGTTTTCAATATAGTCATTACCGTTTATCCGGATACCGATGGGAAAATCATTTCCCGTCTTTGACTGGATGTCCTTAATGATATCAAACAGAAACCGGATCCGGTTTTCAAAACTGCCGCCGTATTCATCAGACCTGATATTTGAATTGGGGGCTAAAAACTGGTTGATCAGATACCCGTGGGCGCTGTGAAGCTCTATAAAATCAAAACCTGCATCCTGGCAGCGTCGGGCAGAATCACCAAAACAGGCGGCCAGATCTTTTATTTCGTCAATTTCAAGGGCACGGACCTCTCCTTTGACCACGGCGGGTGCGGGAATTGCCGAGGGGGCCACCTTCTGCGGCAGGTAGGACTGCCGTCCGCCATGCATGAGCTGGACTCCGAACAGTGTATCATGGGCCTTGACCTGTTTAACCATGTCTGTCAGCGCCGGGATGCAGTCATCATTATACATCTGCGGTAGATCCGGCAACTCCTGGCCGCCGGGATGGACACTGCCCCCGCCCACCAGCATCATGCCCACGCCTCCTTTGGCGCGTTCCACAAAATACTGGACCAGTTGATCCGTAACGCAGCAATTATCATCAACACCGAAATTAATACTCATGGCTGACATTAAAAGCCTGTTTTTAGACGTCATATTTCCGACCTGAATCGGACTGAAAAGATGTGGCAGCATAGAAAAGCGTTCCTTTTTTCAAATCAGGTGAACATTTTTGATACCAGAGGGCAGTATATGGTTTTTTCCCATCCGGACTCAAGAAAATTTTCAAAAAATCAAACAATTTTTCGTCTCACCAAACCGCCGATTACACAAAACCAGACACCTGATTTCCGGTTTCAACTCCATGGACCACTTTTTAACAAGATTATCGCAGCAACAAATCTATTTTTTTGGGCCATCGTTAATTAATCATTTACAGCCACTTAACATATTGATACGAAATAGATCGAAGCAAATTTTTGTGGCTTATTAACCGGATATTATTAAAAAAACAAACTTTAGCGATAATGAACCCGTTCCACAAAAATTCAGGCATTGAATTGAAATTAGGAAAGACGTATCAATAAAAGGAGATTAGAAAATGACCACGACCGAAGAAACCCCCCAAAAGCCTCTCTGGATAGAAATTGAGAAGAATCTACTTGAGCTTGACGCAGATCAGCTTGCAGGTGATGCCAGTGAAGCAGCCATTCAAAAGGTTGCTGCTGAACTTGACGATGCAGGCTTTGATGTTTCCAAAAATGGTGGCAGGCTTATGCAGGTAAGATGGGCCATGGATGACATGCTGAAAGTCGGCAGACCGATGATGAAGGATTTTAACGCTGCGATCTCAGCGCTTTCACTGGAGGACGTACTCGATCCCTATGCAGCGACCAATGGCATTATCGACAACCTTGGCGGAACCTGGGAAGAACTTAAGAAAGCCGAACGCCGATCGGACATCATCGAGATTGTCCAAGAGACAAGACTCGATCTGCTGGTAAAAAAAGCAAAAGAGCTGCCTGAAAATGAAAGTATCCGCTACCTCATTGGAGAGCAGGTGGAACGCGAAGTGATCATAGACAAATTAGGCATCACAGAAGAAACAATGGCGGGTGTCGAAGCTGAGATAGCAGCGGAAAAGGCCGAAAGAGAAAGAGTGGCAAACCTGCTGGAAAAACTTGACGGCAAATCAGACGAAGAAAAAGTAAAGAACCTGATTACCAATGAGGTGGCAGCGGAATTGATCATAGAGATGGCCCAGGTTGACCAGGCTGCGATTGACAACGCCAAAAAAGCCATGGAAGAGGAAATCAAGGAACAGCAGAGACTGGCTGAAGAAGCGGCTGCCAAGAAAAAGGCGGAAGCCGCAGGCCCTGCCCTGGAAGATATTACCCCGGATGATATGATTGACCACATCGATGCAATCCGCGAAATCATGGAATTCAGTGACGTTGAAAAAGAGATCAGGACCATGTGTGAGCAAAGCTCCATCCCGGTATGTCTTGTTGACATTGCCGTTTCCGATCCTGACAAACTGGATGAACTTGAAAAAGAGGCCGAAGGATAACAAGAGCGGACTCAATCCATTAGCCTATAGCTTCACCTGGCCCCGGGAACCATTCGGTCCCGGGGCCAGGCAAGTATTTCGCTGTATTTTCTACGACATTTCAGACACAACCATCAGATCGTGTGCAATGACGATCCTTCCATCAAAAACTGTTCTGCATTCCGCCTCAATGTCCGCTTGATCACACTCCGGATAAAAATGGGTCAGTACCAGTTTCTTTACACGGGCACTGGCTGCCATATCACCGGCAACAGACGGTGTCAGATGACCTGGAACCTTCTGCCCGTCAGGATAGGCAGATTCACAGATCATAATATCGGCATCTTTTGCCAATTCCACCAATGGCTGACAAAAATCGGTATCCCCAGAATAGACAATCGAATACCCGGTTGAATCTTTGAAGCGATAGGAGCGGCTTTCCGGTTTATGGGCCGCCGTTGCCCAGGACATGGTCACTTTCCCATGGCATAAATCGCACTGGCCGGTATCGGGCAGTTCCATGATCTGCAAAAGAGAATCCGGCATGGTCAGGTTGCCGTTATAGGCATCATTCAACTTTGAAAAAAGGGAGTTAATCCCACCACCCCCAATGAGGGTCAGTTTTTTTGTCCTCTCGAACCCGGGATATTTTGTGGCAAAAATAAAGGGGGCAAGGTCAGCGCAATGGTCCAGATGAAAATGGCTTAAGAAAATAATATCAATATCGTTGATGTGAACCCCGCACTTCAATAGCTGGCCCATAATCCCCGGACCAATATCCAGAAGGAAATTGGTGGATTCTACCTGAAGCAATACTGAACAGGGGTATCTTTCAAGACTGGGAACGCAGGTGCCCGAACCCAGTATTGTGGCTTTCATTTTCCGGATGCTATTCATGGTTCGCTCCCTGATATCCGGCTTAATACAGATTCAATCAACGCCTCAAAGGCCTGACGGCTTTTTGTCTCCCTGAACAGCGAGCGCCCGGTAACCCCTTTGAAATACCGTGCGCAAACAGCACGCTGCGACGCGCTGAAGCCGGAAGTATATCCCAGCTTACCATCCCCCTGGGCCGGATCGGCATCTGCCATATCTCTTTTCCCGTGGGGCCGGTTAATAATATGAGAATAGTAGATCAGAGCCCGGTCAAGCAGTACATACAAAAACTGGAGATTTTTTGACGGTCCCAGACGGACGGTGTCTCCCCCAAGACTGAACCCCGCCTTTTTCTTATCCGCTATTTTTTGACTGCCGATTACAGCTGAACCGGCTCCAAGGATACCACCAATGGCGGTAAAAACACCAAAAGTAATGCCTGCTGCCGCCGTGTCCAGAACCGCGCCCATGGTACCGCCGATAATGGCACCGGCCGTGGCCAGCTGTTCCCGGGTCAACCCCAGCAATTCCCATGTCTGTTTGGAAAACAGATCATATTTTAAAACCGAATATTCCGGCAGCTGCACTTCAAAAAGATGGTGCCTAAACAAAAGGCGAATTTTTTTAAACATCAATTGTTCAATTTTTTCAATCCGGGCCTGGTACTGTTTTGTTAAAGACTTATGAACAGCATCGGCCTGCGATTCTTTGGAAAGCTTTTGTTTAAGTGAAAAAGACAAAGCTGCCTCGATGGATTTAATGATGACGGTACCGGCCATGCGGCACCGCCGCTGCCAGTCATCTTTAAACGCCTGGACCACCCGGGACAGGACAGGTTCCCACTCCTGGTCAATGGATTTGAGACTCTCCAGCATGAGAATCCGGTCCGTAAAATTGGCCGTGTTGGAGTTGAACACCCGGATCGCATTGAAATGTTTGCGAAACTCAAGTCTCCAGTCATCGGTATAGTCTTTTACACCGGTTTTGGAGTTGATCACGGCCATCCGGGGCCGCCCGGTCAGCCGCAGGATCTCCATCTCCGCCAGGTCGTCGGGCCTCACCGGCCGGGACCCGTCCACCACATAAATAATCCCCGCCCCTCTGGACAACGGATTTAAAAGCTCGCATTCATCTGCAAAAAACGGATCTCTTTTAAAGGTCTCAATGAAATGGTGGACTATTTTATCCGGCGCTTTGTCATACGCTTTGAACCAGGCAAGGGTCTGCTGCGGCACCTGGAACCCGGGAGTATCCACAAAACGAATCAGTTTTTCGTTATCAATAGTAACGGTGTACTGCCGTGATACTATTGTTTCACCCGGGATACGGGAGACTTTTATCTGATCATCTTCCGTAAGTGTGGAGACCACGGAGGATTTGCCCTCATTGGGATGCCCTAAAACGGCAAACTCGGGTATCATCACATAAACCTCCGGGTACGTATATTAGGTCTGCCAAGCCCGGATACAGCCTTTTTCCAGGTATGAAAATCGATATCATCATCCCCTACCACAAGATCGGGAGTACCGGCATCCCCGGTGAGAAAGACCTGCAGCCCGATCTTTTCCGGCAGGATGTCCGAAAGCTGTGACAGATAATAGAGAAGACCCCGGATGGGGGGCTGCCAGACCTCCTGGATCAGGATCACCTGGTCAATGGTTTCAAACTCAATGGATTCAACAATTCTCCTGTCCGCCTCAAAATCAAAACTGATATCAAGGGTCATGTTGACCCGGCTTATCCCGTCTTTTTCAACGCCCTTTTTTACATCCTCAACAGCCTGTTTTGAATAGACCCGGCCTGAAACCAGCATGGCGCAGGTCCGGCCTCCAAGCTCCGGCAGGGGGGACGGTTCTATCTCCTTGTCCGGCCGATTATCCCGATTGCTTTTAGCAGCGGTACTGACCGGTGTTTCATCAATATCCACAGACAAGACAGGCGACGTCATCCGGGCAATCACATCGCTGATCCCGGGCATTCGAAGGTCAAACCGTGCAAGCTCCCGTCTCTGGGCAAACGCTGTCGCAAACATCAGTGCCGCACGTGGGATAAGGGCGTAAAACACAATACCCAGACATAAAAAAGGCCACCAGGAGACCAGGTCTTGGGTTGCCAGAACCGAAATCCCTTCCTTTAATATAATTCGTGATCCCTCTATCTGCTCTATGCCCGGATAGGCCAGGCCTTTTGGAAGCCATCCGGCCCAGGGCCATGCCATGGCAGACACCAGATCATACACGGTGCGTGACGAGGTCAGGAGGGTGGACTGCCATCCAAATGCCATATCGCTGACCATGACGCGAAAAAAGGTGGTGCCAAGGGTTCCTAAGGAAAAGGCCAAAGAGAAAACGCAGGTCAGCATAAAAAACGGGCCGTAAAAAAGTCCCTGATAGGTTCGTGTTCTCATATTTACAAGCATTGCAGTATAATTGGACGCAGTATCGCTCCCTTTTCCCGGCAGGCCCCATCCCAGTCGCTTCAACAGCTTTGGCAGCCCTTTAAACATGGCTGTTGAAATCATTTCAAACCCAATAGAAAAGGGCGACCCCCCATCTGAACCCCGGTTGCCCAACAGCCTTCGGAATCCGGTCAGGGCGGCAAAGAGGGTAAACAGCAGCGGCAGCACAATAAACACAGCCACAAACACGGTGACATTAATGGGGCGGCTGCCGTGATAGGCCAGGATGGAAGCCGTCAGCGACATGCCGGACAAAAATCCGGCAATGAGCATGATATATCCTGTCAAACGATTGAGGAGAGCCCAATAAGTTCCCGGCAGAACGGCAGGCGATTCCTGTTCTCTTCGATGCGAAAGCCATGCCCGGACAAGGGCGCCTCTGTCCTGTTTATCACCCGTGAACTGCCTGTATATACCACGATCCCTGTTCAGGCATGCTTGAACCGCCTGTCCTGAGTCTTGTTCATCATCCCTGGAAATCAGGTATTCAAGATCGATTATGTCTTTTAAACTCAGATTCATGGTCATTTTTTTAACAGATCACTGCATTTTTAACAATTGTCCGGGTTAATTGTTCAAGCAGTGTAGACTTAATATTCCAGCAATGCCAGTATAAATTCACCCGGACAGGGCATTTGGGGGCAAGGTCGGTCAAACGACCGGACCGGATATGCTCTTTGCCTTGAAGATCCGGTATCATGCCGTAGGCCAGCCCCTCTATGATCATTTTAGCAAAACTCTGAGAAGAGGGAATATAATGGGCCGGGATACGCGGCATTGGTTTTTTATAATATTTCTTAAAAAATATTGCATGAAGGTCGTCTTTCCGGTTAAAGATAACCGCCGGTGCCTTCAGCACCCTTTCTTCATCAAGATCCTGCAAAAAATAGGTCTCAGCAAGCTGGGGTGTTGCCGCCAGGCGATAGGTCATGGTGCCGATAAAAGAGGACCGGCACCCCTGAACCGGCGATTTTTCAGAAGAGATGCAGCCGGCCACCTCCCCGTTGCGAAGCATCTTGTGGGTTTGATCCTGGTCGTCAACCTTCAGATCAAGGACGATGTTTTCCAAATGTAAAAGCGGGGTGACTGCCGGCAAAAACCAGGTGGCAAGGCTGTCCGCATTGACACCCACCGCCAGGACCGTGGATTTTCCCTCCGTTTTTTGTTCGGATGAACCCCTAAGATCCGCCTCCAGTGCCTTTACCTGTAAATAGTGTTTAACAAGCCGCTGGCCTGCCGATGTTGCCGTGGGAGGCAGTGTCCGGGTAACAAGGATCTGACCTGATTGTTCCTCAAGGGTTTTTATCCTCTGGGAAACAGCTGACTGCGTAATACACAGCTTTTTAGCAGCCTTGTCAAACCCCTGCTCTTGGATCACGCTGCCCAGCGCTTCCAGTAATTTATAATCCAGCATAAACTATTATTAGCACAACTTATGGTTTGATAAAATTATTATTTTTCAAGGCCCGGCCAACCCGGCTATTTTACGAATCGTCAGTCTCCCTGGATGCAATATGCGGGTATTTAATCTTTCGGTAATATGACTCGGACTGGTAAACGGCGGCAAGGGGGTTATGACCGGTCACCCGGTCCTTGACCGCCAACACGGTTGTAGGGGTACGCGAATGCGTAAAAAACAGGGTGTCATGCCCCACGCATAATCCCAGCAGCACGTTGAAATCGACCTGTTCGGCCTCCAGGGCTCTGGCCTGGAACACCGGGTTGCACATAGCCTCATCCGTCCCGATAAACACCTTGTCCGATTCTTTAATTCCGATAAAATCTTTGGATGTATTGCCCGCTTTGCAGCAGACAGAAACCACCTCAAACCCGTATTGCTTTAAAATGCCCTCAACCACCCGGGCTTCCTTTGAAAGCCCGAGGCAGAAGGCCAGCCCCAGCCGCTGGTAATCCATCTTTTTGGCAAATTCACAGATCTCAACGATCCGGGTCTTTGACGGCTGCATGACATAGGGTGATTCTTCCCTGTTGGCGTAACACCGGGCTTCCTGCACAGATGCCTGGTAAGCCAAATGCCTGATATCTTCATTTTCATAGATTTCATTGGCTTTTTTGAGAATATCTTTACCTGTCAGGGTGGGGCACCCTGTGGGCCCTTTCCCCTGTTTGGAGAAACACGCCCGCTTTGGTATCTGCACTCCACATGCGGCACAGGACGGGCTGGTAGTCTCTTTTTCTGACGACATATTGGCTCCCGACTAAAAATTGATAGTTGGATCTATCTTATCAATCTTTTTTATACCGTCAAGAAAAGCAAATAATTAATTTGGGGATGAGTTGTGAGATCCTCATCTCTCACTTCCAGATCTCACAACTCATCGCTCTGAAATGTATTTCAAAGAGTTTCTGCTAACAGCTAAACGCTAATTGCTCCAACTATACCGTCCAGTCCATCTCCTGGACAGAGCTGACAGAACCGTCTTCATTCAGCGCGATACTACTTTTCTTTATCCTGGCCGTCAGGTTATTGTCCTCGTCTTTCAGATCAAACTGTGACGGTACACCGGCAAGGTAAATGGCCCCGATACCTGCATCTTTTATCCGTGTCAACTGCATCTGCCCTGTGTCATCACCCTCCCAGAGGGTCAGTTCGTCAAATATCGAATCGTTTTCATCAATCCACATATTCCGGTCCTCGTCATACATGGACAGCTCTCCAAACCCGTCCCCGGTGGTGGGCCCGAACAGTTCACTGCCGTCATTGATCTGCCCGTCCTTGTTTTTATCCAGGGTCAAAAAGGCGGTCCCGGGCGCAGGTACCGGGATTTCATCCAAAGTGCCGTCCACATCAAGATCAAAGTCAATACTGGTTTCGGAAATCCGGGGCAGGGTGCTGTCAAGGTTGATGATCAGCGGATCTATCATGACATAGCCTTTTTCTTTTTTCTCAAACCGGTCCATGTGAAAATAGCTTCGTTCCAGATTCATTTGAAACGAAAAGTCAATACTGCGCCCATCTTCGGTTGTTACCAGACCATTAGCGAAAAAATCCGTATTCTCCTCTTCCTGGTAGGAGTACTGACGTGTTTCAACCATTTCATATTCAACCATGCGTGGTGCGGGTAGATCCAGGGCAAACAGACCGATCTTTCCGAAACCGGATCTGTCCAGGCAGCAGCCGTTAAAACCGGTGGAGTTTAAGCGATCCACAATGGCCCCCAGGATCTGCCGCAGTTTTTCAAGTTCGGCAATAAAGCTTTGCGACAATTCCACAGCAGAAAGGCCGTTCACCTGGGTCGTTGAGAACAGGCCATTGCCCTGACCCTGCAAGCCTGGCACAAACCCGGCCTGGGGTGTTAAATACTCCAGGCGCTGGTCCATCAGGGTTGCAAACCTGACCTCCTGTTCAACAATTGTTTCTTCTCTCTGGAAATATTCCCGGGTTGCCCCAAGGTTGATGTGGGATGAATTAATCTTCACGATCGGCCCCCTGTCGTCCCTTTTGCGGCTTCCTCATCGTCCTGAGTCGGGGCCGGTTAATAGTAATGTACGGCGCTGTTCCCTGCGCGCCTATGGTTATACTGTCAATCAGCGTCGAAAAATGACCCCCTGTCAGCGCCCAATTTTGACCCCT
>CAZLTD010000103.1:0-22258 GCA_964562385.1 uncultured Desulfobacula sp. | reverse complement strand
GGGTCAAAATTGGGCGCTGACAGGGGGTCATTTTTCGACGCTGATTGACAGATATGCATTGGTAGCCAGATTCATAATTACTTGATGAATCTGGTTTGGATCAGCTTTGATCATCCCACAATCTTTTTGTATATCCTGATTTATATCAATTGTCGTTGGAATAGAGGATCGTATAAGACTCAGCGCCTCTTCAACGATGGGGTGTAATTTGATGAGTTTTAATTGTGTTTTTTCTTGACGGGAAAAAGCAAGGATCTGTTTCACAAGTTCCTTAGCTCTCAATGCGGCATTTTGAATTTCTTTAAAACTCTCTTGGTCAGGACTGTTTTCTGGACTATCAATGATTAACATTTCTATATGTCCTAAAATAGGATATAGAAGATTATTAAAATCATGTGCTATCCCGCCGGACAGGGTTCCGATAGCTTCCATTTTCTGACTTTGCTGAATCTGTTTTTCCAAGGCTTTAAATTCGGTAATATCCTTTTGAACAGAGATGGAATGTAATAGTTCCTGTTTTGAATTACGGACAGCGCTGGCGCTGACAATGACATTTCTTTTTTCCCCTCTCTTTGTTTGCAGCACCATTGAAACATCATTAAGAACACCAGTTTTCAGCCATATTTCAGAATTCAATTTCAACTGAGAAAAAGATTCTTTTGCATATATTGTGTTTAAAGGTTTCCCTATAATTTCGTTTCTATCGTACCCTAAGACATATAGAGCAGATTTGTTAATATCAAGTATCATCCCGTCAGGTGAAACTATGTAGCAGTATGTCGGTTGATTTTTAAAAAACTGTCTGAATTTTTCTTCACTCTGAATCAGCGCCATTTCAATTTTTTTTCTATCGGTAATATCCTCCAGTGTAGTAAAAATAAATTTCTCACTTTGGATTTCAATAATTTCAGCAGACATCAGCCCTGAACATATTTCACCGGATTTATTCTGATATTCAAATATTTCTTGACGAAATTTACCATATTTATGAAGCAGATCAGTTGCTTTTGAACGATCTTCAGGATTCAACCAGAAACCAAGGTCTACTGATGTATGACCGATTGATTCTTCTCTGCTGTAACCGGTGATACGTGAAAAACTTTCATTCATATCATACACGGTCCCTTCGGTTACCGTTGTTATTACCATGCCTGCGGGGCTTGCTTTAAACAGTTTGTAAAATTTTTGTTCGGACTCTTTTAGCTCATTTTCAATTGTCTTATAACCCGTGATATCCTGAACAAATCCTACCGCACGGATACACTCATCTTTTTCATTTAATTCGAACTCTGCTTTTTCCCTTACCCACCCCACTTCATCATTTACAATAATTCTGTGCTCTATGTCATAACTATGATGTAACAACGCATTATGCCACTCTTTGTCAACATAAATTCTGTCGTCAGGATGGACACAATTTATGAATATTTCATAGGTCAGTTCTGCATTTGCCGGGACCCCAAATATTTTATATGTTTCTTCACTCCAAAACAGTTTATTGTCCTGTATTTCAAGTGTCCACGCACCAATCAAAGCCATTTCCTGGGCTTTATCAATGAAATACCGTTGCTGTTCCAATATTTTTTCTATCTGCTTTCGTTCTGAGATGTCTTTTATGATCCCAAGCATTCGCAGTGCTTTATTATTAGTGTCTCTTTCAGCCACTTGTCCGCGGGTTAAGACCCATCTCCATTCACCGTTAGCCCCACGCAGTCGATGCTCTAAATAGCAGTGTTCTGTTTTTCCCTCCAAATGGCTTTCAAAGATGGAGCTAAATTTTTGTTTTTCATCAGGGTGCAATCTTTCTTTTAATGAATCAAAACTAGAAGCTAACTCAGCGTCTCCCAAAAGTTCAGAACATGAAGGACTGTAATAGACCGCATCTGAACCAATGTCCCAATCCCATAGACCATCTTTTGACGCTGCCATCGCCAGTCGATATCGTTCCTCGGTTTGCTGTAGAGCTACTTCCGCTTGAGTACGGTTATGAATTTCGGTTGTCAAATTTTTTCTGTGGGTACGCAGTTTGTAGGCATATAAAAGAAGAAATAGAAAAGATAAAGCGCCTATTGCCATTATAACAGAAGCGATGGTGATGATACCCACTTCTCGTTTTGTATATCCGAAAAACCGTTGTTTGCCCCACCATTTATCATATATGCGTTGATATTCACCAGAGTTTTTAACTTTTTCGATGCCCCGGTTTAAAAGGGTCAGCAACTCTTTATTGCCTTCTTTAACAACCATTGACCACGTCAGCGTCCGTAAAGGTTCGCCTGTTGTTTTGATTTTATCGATCAGCCTCAGATTCTGTGCAAGATACAAAACGACTTGTTCGGGATATACGAAAGCGTCAACTTCTTCCGAAATCAGCTTATATAAACCTTCCGACGGGGTATCTACTATTTGACATGTTATTTCTGGGAAATTCTGTATATACAAATGTGAAATATGTTGATTAACGCATGCTAATTTCTTGTCTTTAAGAGACTTGATACCTGTAATATCAAATTGATCCCTGCGAACAAAGATCATTTCTGGCATCTCTAAAACAGGCGCAGTGTAGTCAAGAAATTTATCTCTTTCTTTTGTATAACCCGTGTCATGAATAAAGTCGGCTTGTCCTGATTCTAGCCACTCAAGGACTTCAACCCAATGAGGAGAATGAATGTGTTTTACCTTTGCACCGACTGCGTTCATCACCGCGTCTGACAGTTCTCGCCCAAACCCCTGAAGGTTTTTATCTTTATCAAGGAAATTCACCGGAGGGAAATTGTTAGATGAAGCATCGGTGAACACCTTCATATTGCGATCATTTTGATCAGCCTGCAGAGGAGAAACAAAAAAGCCGAAGATAAATATTAAAGAGACCCCAACAATTTTGATAGAAAATGCTTTTTTTTCTTTTTCAAACATAGTCAAAATCCGTTTTGTTTAGACAGATAACGAGTGATCGGATTGGAGACAGTTATTTTTTGTATACCATATAACCCTTCAAAAAATAAAATGGTAATTCATTCAACGACCAATTTAATTGTGAATAGTCTCACTAAGCAAGTGAGTTCTCTTCATTAATTCTCCTTGTGAATTATAGTTTCTATATGAAACTCAAAAATTTGCAGTGTGCAAGATTTTTGTGTTACAATGTTATTAACAATTACCATCTATATATTCATCAGATTTTTCTAACCTCCAACGGAATCTAAAAATAATATATATCTTTCAAATCCCAATGGTGAATTAATGCATGTTATCACAAATAAAAGGAGGTACCATTTTGAAGTTATCAATTGGGGACCGGATCAGGAGTCCCAGGTTATGACACTCCTACAGAATCCCCCACCACACACAGAGCAAAATTCCAATCCGGTCCATTCAAGATTTGTATGTAATAAGTTGAATCAAAACTTTTAAAAATAACAGAGGTTTTCCCCTATTGTAAGGAAAAAATTTATAATTCTTTATCGTTTGATATGTTCTTAAACCCCGGCAACAGTTTTTTAGTCAACTCCATTGTCTCAGGCGTTATAAAACTGTTCTGCTGATTAACAATATTCGTTATCCGCTGATTAACAACGTTGGAAGGCATAACAGCACCAACTTTCAACACGGTTTCATAGTATTGGTATTCATCAGGTGGTGTCTTTTGGGGTATCCAGATATTAAGTATATGGTACTGTTAGTCCAATGGGATAACATCAATCTGTAAAACGTCTTGCTCCGATATAATTGTTTTTAAAGTAAGTATTGTTCAAATCTGAATAGATAACCTGCCTGTTTTTACCAGGGGCATGCACAAAAAGATTGTCTCCGATATAAATCCCCACATGGAGAGATTTGTTTTTGGACGGGTGTTTGAAAAAAACAAGATCAGCCGGGATCAAGCTTGATTTGTCTATATGATTGCCCCGGTCGAATTGACGGGCTGTGGTACGAGGAACATTTATCCCGGCATTTTTATGCGTATAAACCACAAGTCCGCTGCAGTCAAAGCCTTGGGCCGGTGATTGGCCGCCCCATTGATAGGGTTTGCCAAGGTTTTCAAGCGCCAGCTGAATGACCATCTGCCGGGCAGACGATAATTCTAGTGTTTGTGCGGCCGGTATCTTCCCGGATACGGGCTGCTGGTGTTTGGGTTCGGACGGAATATGACTTTGGGGTAAGGGATTTTTTGGTGCGCAGGAGAAAAACAACAACAGGCTGATAGATATGGCAATAATTGTTTTCCTTGTCATGGATTAATCAAAGCCCGAATCTTTGAATGACAGCGTCCCTTTCTTTTCCACCCGGATAAGCGGGTAAAGTGCTCCGGCGTCAAGTTTCGCTTTAAAGTTATATGTAAGCTGTTTTCGTTTCTGATTTTGGATAAGATCACTAAAAAATCCGATACTGCTGAACAGATCAACAGATGCATTTAGAACAACATCTCCTTCTCCATAAGGCGCAATTTGCGGCAAGTCGTTGGATACACCCGTTAGAATGTCATGGCCTTCCAGGGCGATTGTATATGCAACTCCTTTGAGGTTAAGCGGGGATCGGTTGGGATTCACAATGTGCAAACCGATTTTGAACTGGGGCATTACCCCGGCAGATGGAACTGCATCAAATGAGGTCAGGGTAACAACAGGCGTTTCATATCCGGGCTGGTGAGTGGCGCATCCGATAAGAGTCATAAGTGTGGTCAATATCAGAACAGAAAATAGTTTTATCATACAACATTATCCTATCATATCAATGAGAGAACCAATGGTCTCCTCGTATGTTTTAATAACTTTTGCATTGGCGGCAAATCCTTGTTCCGCTGCAATTTGATTGACAAGCTCCTCGGCAATATCAACATTGGAAAGTTCCTTGAGTTCGCCTGTGGTGCTTAAAGGGTCTTCTACCAAAGGTCCTGGGGTGTCGATTTTGGTGATGGTGGATTCCACCTGTCCGTTTTCGCCTTCAGTATTCACGGCACGGCTTTTTTTAAAGTCGTCGGAATAAACATTGGCCACATTGTTGGCACTGACGGCAATCTGTTTTGAAAAAGCCTGCAGGGCGGAAACATTTGAACTGATTGGTGCAACCATAATCTTAACTCCCGATTTTGTTAAATTTATGTTTCAATGGTTCATTGAAGATTTTTTGCAAGAATCGTGCAACAAAATATAATAAATTTAACCATACCCCGAAATCCATACTACAAAGGGCAAAACATCTTAATAGGGATTGAATAATTATTTTTTTGTTTGAATTATTCTAAATATAGGCTAACAAAAAACGGCAGGTAATACAATTGTTGTCACTAACATTGTTGTTCTGTGCATCATAATAAAAATCAAGGAGGAGTGATGTTTGCAATAGATAAAAGTGTCATGCTGTTGATTGATGTCCAGGGTCAACTTGCTCAATTGATGCATGAAAAAGAAAAATTGTTTAAATCTCTTGAAATATTTATTCAGGGAATGCAGATCCTTGATGTGCCCATTATCTGGATGGAGCAGATCCCTAAAAATTTAGGCCCGACCACCGAGTCCATAGCAAAGCATATGAAAACGCTTGCTCCCATAGAAAAATTTTCATTTTCATGTTGTGGTGAAGATAAATTCATGAAACGGTTTAAGGAATTGGGAAGATCTCAGGTGTTTTTAACGGGTATTGAAACCCATATCTGCGTTTTTCAAACCGGGTTCGATCTGATTGAAAAAGGGTGTGATGTGCAAATCGTTTCGGACTGTGTCTCATCTCGTACCAAGGAAAACAAGGAGATCGGTATTCGGCGCATTGTCCAGGCCGGTGGCCGGGAAACTTCTGTTGAAATGGCATTTTTTGAATTGATGCGTGTGGCCCAGGGGGATAAATTCAAACAGATCATACCATTGATAAAGTAGACTAAGGATAGTCTATGGCAGTTTTTTTGTGCTAAACGGCTATTTGAAATGTTGTGGCGCTGTCGTCAGGAAGATCGTTGATTTTTGTGTAGGAGTCCGAGGCGTTCTGTAGGTTGCCAAAGGCGGTTTTTTCATTGCTCTGGGCCTGGTCTTTTGCTGTCTGTATCATCAGTTCCGACATGGCTTTTGAGGCAAGAGAACTGGCCTTTGATGCGACTTTCAAGTCCTGGGACGACGGGTTGGCCGGTGCCAGGGCAGAGCTTTTTATCTGCCGCATCTTCTGTATGGTGGCCTGCGGATCTCCGGGTATTGGAGATGTGTCGATGCTGACTTCACCGGCAACCGCATAGTTTTTGCCATCCGGGCCGCGTTTGTATGTGAAGTTTGCGCCGGATGTAATAAATCTGCCGCCTGCGGCAATGTGTGCCATCTCATGGCTTCTAACCTTGGAATCCACCTGCTGCAGCTCATCAAGCAATTGCATCTCAGCCTGGGTGAGGGTATGGTTGCCGGCCGTGATCTGATTGTCGGTCCGGGACTGTTCTCCGGATTGGTTGGAATTGTCATGGTTGTTGGCCGGGCTTTGCTGTTCAGCTTTTTGAGCCTGTGAGTCCCGGGGCGGTTGATTCACTTTCGGTGTAAAGTTGGATGCTTGATCTTGTTCGGGAGTCAACGGGCTTGATTGTGGTTTTTGCTGGGCAAACGATGTCAGTCCTGGGCTGTAATTACTATAACCGGTTGCGGATATAACCATTTTGTCTCGTTCCATAAAAGGGCGTCATCGTTAATACACTATAGTATAATTATAATTCACTGATTCTGCAAGGTATAATTTGATTTGAGTGGAATGAAAAATGATATAAATTCCTTATTTTCAATTTGACAAATATAGTGGTTTGGCGTATATTAAACGATTCGTTTTGATTGAATGGATGTGACTGACTACGACTATAAACTGGACTAACGCAATTCATGGGGATTCTTATGGATCGAAAAACAAGTGTCTCTCGAAAAACAAATGAAACTGACATTACAATCCGGTTTGATCTGGATGGTACCGGTCAGGCGGATATTTCAACCGGAATTTCGTTTTTTGACCATATGCTGACAGCTTTCACTGTTCACGGTTTTTTTGATCTAAGTATAAAGGCCAGTGGCGATCTTGACGTTGATTATCATCATACGGTTGAAGATGTTGGGCTTGTCCTTGGTCAAGCCTTGTCAAAGATACTTGAAAACAAGACACAGATTTCACGGTTTGGAGACGCCAGCGTTCCCATGGACGAGGCTTTATCTCGGGTTACCATCGATCTGTCCAATCGACCGTATCTGGTTTATAATTTCCCCAACGCCCTGAAGACAAAAGGGGCATTTGATGCGGATCTTGCCAGGGAGTTCTTTCAGGCTTTCTGTGTGAAGGGCGCATTTAACCTTCATATCAATTCTCTTTATGGCGTAAATGAACACCACGTGCTTGAATCCGTTTTTAAGGCCATGGGAAGATCTCTTTACATGGCAACCCGCGGCAACGATAAAATTTCAGGACCTTTGTCCAGTAAAGGGACCTTGTAATATTTGTTTACCCTGATCAAAAGATCCAAAAAAGAATTAAGTGACAATTTATGATAATAATACCTGCAGTTGATATAAAAAATGGAAAATGTGTTCGGCTCCTTCAGGGCCGTATGGAAGATGCAACACACTATTCCGATTCACCCGTAAAAATGGCGCTTCAATGGGAAGAAAAAGGAGCCGAGCTTATTCACATAGTAGATCTGGACGGCGCCTTTGCAAAACAAGTCAAAAATTTTGAGCCCATCAAAGAGATATTATCCCAGGTCAGTGTGCCCATTCAGGTAGGGGGGGGTATCCGCGACCTGGAAACCATTGAAACATACATTGAGGCGGGTGTCGCGAAAGTGATCATCGGAAGCGAAGCCTTATACAATCCGGCTTTGGTTAAAGAGGCCTGCAAGATGTTTGAAAATCATATTGTGGTCGGGATTGATGCAAAAAACGGGATGGTAGCTGTAGAAGGATGGAGCAAAACATCTTCAACGCGCGCTGTTGATCTTGCAAAAGAATTTGAAGCCTGCGGTGTTGCGGCCATAAATTTTACAGATATCCACCGGGATGGCATGCAGACCGGGCCGAATATTGAAGAAACTGCTGCCCTGGCAGAGGCTGTCTCAATACCCATTGTTGCATCCGGCGGCGTTGATTCAATTGAAGATATAAAAAATTTGCTGAAAATTGAAGAAAAAGGTGTCACAGGAGTGATAACCGGAAGGGCAATCTATGAAGGAACCCTTGAATTGACAGAGGCAATTGAGATTTCAAAATAATAATTATCCTGTTTGATAATTATTGACATGTGATATTAAATACTTAGCTTATTTAACTGCATAAACGCTTAATTTTGGAGTCAGCGCCGATAAGATGTACATACCTGAAGAAAAAATTTCAGAAATTTTAACCACTTCAGATATTGTTGATATTATCTCCGAAAGTGTCATTTTAAAGAAATCTGGCCGGAACCTTTTTGGTTTGTGTCCGTTTCATTCGGAAAAGACACCTTCGTTTTCTGTAAATCCGGCGAAGCAGATTTTTCACTGTTTCGGTTGTAGTGCCGGCGGCAATGTCATCTCGTTTGTGATGAAATATCATGGGATCTCATTTCCCGAAGCTGTTAAAATGCTGGCACGCAAATACCAGATTGTCATTGAAACAGGTTCTGTTGATCCTTCCGTAAAAAAAGCGTTGAAATTAAAAGAGGGGCTGTTCAGACTGAATAAAGCTGTTATGGACTATTATGCTCATTTTTTAAAATCATCGAAAACTGCAGGGACTGCCAGGCAGTATCTGATAAAAAGAGAGTTTTCAAGCGATGTTGTTGAGCAGTTTAAGCTTGGATATTCACCCGACAGTTGGGATGAGGTTGTGAACCTGATAAAAAAAAGCAAGGTTTCCAGGAATGTGGCCGTGCAGTCCGGGCTGGTCTTGGAACGCAAACAACAATCGGGGTTCTATGACCGCTTTAGGAATCGGGTGATGTTTCCGATATTTGATGTGAATATGCAGGTGGCAGGTTTCGGGGGGCGAGTCATGGATGACAGCATGCCCAAATACATGAACTCTCCTGAAACACCGGTTTACAACAAAAGCCGGATTCTCTACGGTCTGCATGCAACAAAGCAGCACTGCCGACAGGAGGGGCTAGTTTATATCGTTGAAGGATATTTTGATTTTTTGTCATTGTATCAGGCCGGTGTAAAAAATGTTGTCGCAAGCCTTGGAACAGCTCTTACCTCGAATCATGTAAGGGTATTAAAAGGGTATGCCGCTAAAATGGTCCTTGTATTTGATTCAGATGCTGCCGGAATCAGTGCGGCAAAGCGCAGCATCAATATTTTTTTAAAAGAAGGCGTCGATACAAGAATACTTGTGCTGCCACAGGGCAATGATCCTGATTCCTATATTTTAAAACATGGGCAAAAAGCCTTTAATGCGCTTGCGGCAGATGCCAAAACAGTTATGCAGTTTCTTTTGCAGGTGGCGATTGATACCCATGGCCTCTCGATTGAAGGCCGTGTTAATGTACTGGATGACATGAAACAATATCTTATTATGGTCAATGACAGTGCCCTCAGATCGTTATATGTCAAACAGCTTTCTGAAACTTTGCAGATTGATGAAAAAGCGGTTTTGGAAAAAGTCAGGGATCAATATTTGCAGGATACCAATAAAAATTCATCTTTGATGAAACAATCAAAGGAAGAAATTAGAAAAGAATCAGATCCAAGAGAAGAGCAGATTATATCAATGATGCTGAACTACCCGGATATTATTTCAGATGTTATCCGGACACGCGTGGTTGATTATTTTTATTCTGATCAATTAAAACAACTGGCAAAGAAGATAGCCGCTACGTCTCCAGATAAAGAGGCCTTCATTACCAATGTTATGGCCCGGCTTGATAATGACGGAGAACGTGAATTGACGGCAACTTTAGCCATGAATGATTCTTTTTCACAGGATGATATAAGGGCGAT
Organism: uncultured Desulfobacula sp.; assembly: GCA_964562385.1. Taxonomy (GTDB): domain Bacteria; phylum Desulfobacterota; class Desulfobacteria; order Desulfobacterales; family Desulfobacteraceae; genus Desulfobacula. The sequence continues at coordinate 12,333 of CAZLTD010000103.1, read as the reverse complement.
GGCCCTGTCCATTATCAGCCGGATTATCCGGGTTAGAAAAAAACAGGAAAATATATTAACCAATAAGATAATAAGTGCGGAAAAGGGCTGTGATTCTGAAATTATGGATCTGCTAAAACAGAAACAGACCGAAATTCAGCAATTACACAATCAGTAAACAATTTTATTAGCCTTTGGGAGGCATTTTATGGCAGGAAAGACAAAAAAGTCTGGAGAGAATATCGCAATCAGCAAAAAAGAGTTTAAAAAACTGATTAAAAAGGGTGAAAAAAAAGGTTCTCTCACTTTTGCCGAGATTAACAAAGTTATAAATGATGATTTAAGATCATCGGATCAGATAGAAGAAATTGTTATTCAGCTCAAAGAGTTAGGAATACAGTTAATAGACAAGGAGAAAGAGAAAAAATCATCAAAAGCAGGTAGTACAAAAAAAGCCAAGGCTGCTAAAACCGCTGATGCCAAGAAGGCAACGACAGCAAAAGGGAAAAAAGACCTTTTTGCCGGAAAAAAGAAAGATAAAGCCGATATTGAATTCGGAGCCGTCACCGATCCTGTAAAAATGTATCTTAAAGAGATGGGAATGGTTACACTTCTCAGCCGGGAAGGTGAAATTGAGATAGCAAAGAAAATTGAATCCGGAGAGCGCAATATTTTAAGAGCGATGCTGGACTGCCCCCTGTCATTGAACACTATTTTTATATACGGGGATAAAATGGAACAAAAGTCCATTCGTCCCAAGCATGTGTTAAGAGATGTTGATGAAGGTGACGGGGTTATTGATGAGGTTTCCAAGCAGGAAAAATTTTTACGATCTATTAATATCATCAAGGCTTTTCATCAAGAGAATCAGACCAAAAGGGATGAGATCCTTCAGGGGAAAAAAGGCACTAAAAAAATTGATCATACAGCAAAACAGATTTTTGAAAATACAGAGCAGATTTTTGAGGAATTAAAAAAATGGCGCTTTGAATCAACTGTTATTGACAGTATTGAAAAAAGTATCCGTGGCACCATTGTCTGGTTTGAAAAAGTTGAAGAGCTTCTTGAGAGATGTGCGCATACATTCAGTGTTAAACATGCATTTATGTGTGACAAGGCTTCTGACAAGGAAGCTTTTATTGCATGGGCTCAGACCAAGACTACTATATCCGCTGAGCAGGCAGAAGTTATATGCGGGGATATTAGAGCCATTCTGGTTCAGATTGCAGAAAGAAAGAATGATGTAAAGGGTGATATCAATTTTTTAAAAGAGATCGTTTCACGTATCGACAAGGGACGGCGAAGTGCCGACCTGGCAAAACGTGAATTGGTTCGGGCCAATTTAAGACTTGTGGTCAGTATTGCTAAAAAATATACCAACCGGGGATTGCAGTTCCTTGATTTGATTCAGGAAGGCAATATCGGTCTGATGAAAGCCGTAGATAAATTTGAATATCGAAGAGGATACAAATTTTCTACCTATGCCACCTGGTGGATTCGCCAGGCCATTACCCGGGCCATCGCAGATCAGGCCAGGACTATCCGTATACCGGTTCACATGATCGAAACTATTAACAAGCTGATTCGAACTTCCAGATATCTGGTTCAGGAGATGGGCAAGGAACCGTCACCTGAAGAGATAGCTGAAAAGATGGAAATCCCCATTGAGAAAGTACGCCGTGTCCTGAAAATTGCCAAAGAGCCGATATCCCTGGAAACTCCGATTGGAGAAGAAGAAGACAGCCATTTGGGAGATTTTATCGAAGACAAGAAATTTTCAATCCCATCTGATGCGGCCATTGATTTCAGCCTGGCAGAACAGACACGAAAAATTCTGGCAACACTGACACCACGGGAAGAAAAAGTGTTACGGATGCGGTTTGGTATCGGGGAAAAATCCGACCATACATTAGAAGAGGTGGGCAAGGATTTTACGGTCACCAGGGAAAGAATCCGGCAGATTGAGGCAAAAGCGTTAAGAAAGTTGAGACATCCCACACGGAGCAAGAAACTCAAGACGTTTATAGAGAATTAGATCTTGACACCAAATTGTGTTTTATATATATATTGCAAGTTTGTGTAAACAAAGGGCCCATAGCTCAGTTTGGCAGAGCCACCGGCTCATAACCGGTCGGTCCCTGGTTCGAATCCAGGTGGGCCCACCAAAGAAGTAATAGGGTAGTTCATGGTGATATTGAAAAATGAGGGGCGGATTAAGATTCCCGAAAACAATAACCAACTTAAGGGAGATTCCGCCCGCATATGAGAGTACCTCAGGAATACCCCAGCAAAAAAAATTACCCAAAAAGCGTGGTCTTGTACCACGCTTTTTTAGTTTTCAAGTGATTGATGATGATAACGACACAAGATATTATTTCTCAGATCAACAGCATTGCCCCTTTTGACATTTCAGAGCCCTGGGATAATTCCGGCCTGCAGGCAGGAAACAGACAATGGGAAGTGAAAAAAATAATTATCGGGCTTGATGTAACCCTGCCATTAATGGAAGCGGCTGTTGACACCGGAGCGGATCTTGTTCTAACGCATCATCCTCTGATAATGAGCCCGGAAAAACAGATCGATTTTGCCCGGATGCCTGGATGCGCCATTAAAATAAGTGCTGAAAATGAGATCAGTATTGTCTGCGCACATACCAATTTAGATAAGGCCAGTGCCGGGTTGAATGATTTTTTTGCCGATAAAATCGGACTGGATAATTTAAGCGCCTTTGTTACCGATGACCCAGGTCTATCTGGTTTGCCAGAACCTGCCGGGATCGGGAGAATCGGTACGCTTCCCTCTGAACTGTCACTGGAACAGCTTGTTGCCCAGGTTAAGAAAAAATTGAAATTAGACCACTTGCGTGTCACAGGGCAGATGACACAATTGGTGAACAAGGTTGCCGTTTGTACCGGCAGTGGCGGGTCACTCATAGACGAATTTATCCGTTCAAAAGCGGATGTCTATATTACCGGAGATATTAAATATCATGAAGCCAGGAAAGCTGAGGAGTTTTCCAAAAGTATCATTGATGTCGGTCACTTTGGTTCGGAGTTGATTGCCATTGATCTGCTGTTTAATAAATTGACCCATGCCTTCGAAATGGCCGGGTTTGATATAGAATTAGTTTGTTTTAAAAACGAAAAGGATCCATTTACCATAGTTTAAGGATAATATTATGACAGATATTTCCAAAAAGGATATTGAAACACTTGTAAGACTTCAGGAAGCTGAAACTGAAATCGTCAGGCTTCAGACTGTATTGGAAAAAGTTGAAAAAGAAAAAAGAAAATTGGCTGTAAAATTAAATGATTTCAAGGCGGCTCTGGACAAGAGCAATGAAGATTTTCTTAACGCACAAAAAGCATGCCGTGACTTGGAAAATGAGATCCAGATCGTAGATGCACGAATTATCAAAAGCAATGAAAACCTGCGCATGGTAAAAACCAATAAAGAGTACCAGGTTCTTTTAAGAGAGGTGGATGATAATAAAAAACGTAAAGACGGTATCGAAACTCAATTGTTAGAACACCTTGAGGAAAAAGATAGAATTGAAACTCTGGTTCAGGAGACAGAAACTCAGTATTTACAACTCAAAGAGCAGGTTGAAGCAGAACAGGAAAAAATTGAGTTAAAAAGTACCAATGACAAAAAAGATTTAGAAGATTTTTTGAATCAACAGGAAGAGATCGGAAAAAATCTGGATTCATTTTTGATGAATCGGTTTACCAAAATATCAAAAATGAATAATGGGCTGGCTGTTGTTGAGGTTATTAACGAAGTCTGCATGGGATGTTTTATGAATATTCCGCCGCAGCTTTTTATTGAAGTGCAAAGAGCCACTGCGTTGGTTTCTTGCCCGCAATGTAGTAGAATTATATATTTCAAAGAGTAAAGTAAACGGTTTGACCAGGCAAAATGATCGCTGGGTATTTTATTTTACCGGGAGGAAAGTCCGAACACCATAGGACAGGACGCTCCATAACGTGGAGTCACGGTGACGTGAAGGAAAGTGCAGCAGAGAATAGACCGCCAGGATCATTGAGATCCAGGTAAGGGTGAAACGGTGCGGTAAGAGCGCACCAGTTTTCCGGGTGACCGGAAAAGCTTGGTAAACCCCGTCCGGTGCAAGACCAAATAGGGAAACGTTTGAGGGCTGTCCGCCCAAGTTTCCGGGTAGGTCGCGTGAGGTGTATGGCAACATGCATCCTAGATGAATGATCGTTAACCTGATTAAGGTAACAAGGTCAGGTGACAGAATTCGGCTTAAAAATCGGTCAGACCGTTTCTTTGGCATAAAATTATGACATTAATATGTGACATTTCATTTAAAGAAAAGGCCAATATTTTTTCATTTGAGTATCTCAAATGCATTTTGTTTGTTAATGAACTCAAAGATAGTGATTATATATTTACTAAAAAACTGTATTCAAAGTTAATTACAACCTCACATATCCTTGAGGATTTTTTGGACTTTCATGGCGCCAAAAAAAATAAAGAGTGGGTATTCTACCGGGAATTGTCGGCAACGATACGGCATCTGGCGCTGGCCTGCTACTCCCAGCGGCATATCTTAAATCGATTTAAATTCTATGCCTTTGAAAAAGACGCATATGCCACTTTTAAGCTTGAGGCCATGGATACCCTTAAAATATTACAGGAATCCATTGTCCTTGCCGCTCCGGTAATTATTGACGAGGCCAAGCGCCTGGACATCAACCTTCCGCAGACGGGTTACAACCTGTCATACTTTCCCGGAATTTCATCGACCCAGCAATTGGATCACAATGTTGATGATTTTAACGCAAAAGATCAGCAACGTAAAAATTTAACCCGCATTGCCAGTGAATTTTTAGAAGTGGTTAAGGACTTTGAGCAGTTCGCCTTTTATGAAAGATATGATTTGGCCACGATCAATGAGCTCATTCCCGACCGTATCAATGAAGTGATCATAAGAAGATATGAGATGCTGATTCATAATATTCAGTCTTCGTTTGATTCTTATGTGGTCAATACAAAATCGTCGCCGGAAAATATCTTGCTTGAACAACTTCGAAGTCACTTCAGTGTTGTTTTTCATATGCTGCAGGTCATGGGCCGGCTGTTGCATTTTTATGAACGACATCTGCATGACATCGGGTTCAAGGATGTCTATAAAAATGTCAGTGTTTCTTTGACTGATCTCATTGATCCTGATGTTCTTTTAGACAGAGCTGTGAATTATTGTCTGTTTTATGCGTGGAAATTTTTATCCTCTGGAAAGGCCATTGCATCAAAGGTGCTCAATGACAATATGGAAACTTCAAGTGTTGAAGTGGGGATACCCAAAGACAGGGGGTTTCACAGCAGACCCAGTCTATTGGTTGCCAAGATCGTCCAGCACTATGGCGGAGAAGTTAAAATGCATGTGGGGGGTGATCTGTTTGACGCCGCCAGTGTGCTTGATATTCAATGGGCCGGCGGTAAAATCAAAAAAGAAGACATTGAGGTAGTACAGTTTTCCGGAGATTCAAGGGCGCTGAGCGATCTTGTTGTTCTGGCAGGTGTTAATTACGGTGAAGATAGAATGGGTAAAGGTATTCCGCTGCCCAAAGAACTATCTTATTTGAGCTGAAATGGATACCCGACAAATATTTGCCATAATTGTTGCCGGTGGGAAAGGGCTGCGCATGGGTGGCCGTGTGAAAAAACAATTTAGGAATATTGACCAGACCCCCGTCCTTTCAAGAACTCTGATGCAGTTCGACCAATGCGATATGATTGAATCGCTGATACTTGTGGTACCTGCGGAAGATGAGATGTTTTGTCAAAAACAAATTGTCGAGCCGTGCAGATTAAGAAAACCGGTTTATTTAGTTCCCGGCGGAAAGCAACGGCAGGATTCGGTCTATAACGGATTAAAAAAGGCTGCACAAGAGGCTGTATCCCAAAATGATACGCTCGTTCTCATACATGATGGTGTCCGGCCGTTTGTTCCTCAAAATTTAATCGTATCCTGTATAAAAAAGGCAAAAACCCATGGCGCCTGTATCCCTGTAATGGCCATAACCGATACGATTAAACGTGTGGGACAGGACAACCATATCGACACAACGCTTGATCGAAATAATCTGGTCACGGTCCAGACGCCCCAGGCCTTTCATTTGGATCTTCTGCTAAAGGCATTTTTGCATGCACGGCAAACCGGTTTCTCAGGGACAGATGATGCCTCTTTGGTGGAGCATCTGGGCAACAAGGTGGCAATGATTCCGGGATCAAAAAATAATATAAAAATCACGACATCTGAAGATTTACGCCTGGCACATTATATTTCAGGCATTCAATGATATTCACTGGATCGTGCCTGTTTTTTTTTAGCTTTTACAATATTCTGGTAAAGATAAACCCACATCGTTCGATAACTTATATTATAAAGCTGACTTTTCAGGCGTCAGGATCTTCTGTCAAGTGGCTAAGAATCTTGATTTTAAAGGGTTTTGATGGAAAAGGACCTTTACATGGATATAAAAGTGTGTAAGGGTTGAGACAAAAAAAGATTAAAGCTTGTATCTGTTTTGGCAAATAGTTTATTATAGAATTTGATATTCATGTAAAGGTTGAAATTTTCGTTGCCTTTACCCACACGAATAACCTGGAGGAACCATAATGGCGGAAAAACCTGCAATAAAGATTGGTTATCTTAAAATTACAGATCATCTAATCCTTGGCGTCACAGATCTAAAACAGAAAAAAGGCATGGAAAAATTTGAACACTGTACTTTGGAGCCAGTTGTAAAAAACGGGTGGAACGAAGTTGCAGACGCCTTATCTGTGAAGTCTTTAGATGGTGCAATGGTTCTTGCACCCACCGCTATGGATCTCTTTAAATCAGGTGTGGACTTAAAGCTGCTGCTTTTGACACACAAGTCCGGTAGTATTCTTGTTAAAAGTAAAAATGCCAATATCGAAAAAATTGAGGACTTTGCCGGAAAAACCGTTCTAATCCCTTATCAGTTATCGGTTCACAACATGTTGTTCCATAAACTTTTGTCAGAGAAAGGGCTTAAACCCGGCCGGTCTAATGAAAAGGGGATTGATGTCATCCTCGAAGTTGTTGCACCATTTCAAATGCCCGAAGCCATTGAATATGACGAAGATGGCGAGATAGGCGGTTTTATTGTTGCCGAACCTTTTGGTTCTCAGGTTATTGCCAAGGGACATGGCGAAGAATTTTATCTGTCCAAAGATCTGTGGCCCAATCATCCTTGTTGTGTTTTTGTCATGCGGAGTGAAGTCATTGAAAAGCACCCTGAAGCAATTCAGGAGATATGTGACAGTTTTGTTAAATCCGGACTGGCGATTGATGCACAGCCGGAACCTGCCTCTGTAATAGGCGGTGATTTTCTTTCTCAGGATAAAGAAGTCATCCGTAAAGTTCTGACCGAACCCCCGGACAGAATTCTTACAGGAGAACTCTTCCCGGTAGTAGAGGATCTGGAAACCATACAAAAATACATGATGGATGAAATGAAAATCCTCACCAGCCTGATTGACATGGATAAATTTGTTGATACCCGGTTTGCGAAACAGGCCGGCGCAAAATAGGCTGTTTTACGCTGCTGATTCGATGAATTTGTAAATTTGAGAGATGGCTTTATGACTCCATTCCGGTTTGCCGGATAAGGTTTTGATACGGTTCTTGTTCAGTATATCTGTTGCCTTTTGAGCATCCAGACCGTCATTTTTAAAACCGATGATGATTTGCATAATTTCAGCCTTATATTTTTCAATATCATCATCCGGGTTGATTTTTGTTTTAACTTCAGGAAGAGAATCCTCTTCTGACTGAACCTTGGGTTCTTCATCCGGTTCATCAATGAGTTCATTTAAATCATCTATGTGGTCAACATTTGTTTCCGGTTGTTCCTCAGCTTGTTCCGACAGTTGAGACGATGGCTCAATCAACAGTGACAGATCATCGATTTTGTCTGATGAAACCATATCTTCGGTGTTAGGTGAGGTATTATCCTCTGGTTCATCGATTAAAAGAGACAGGTTATCCATTTCAGATTGCTGTTCGGTATTATCACTGGTCAATACATCTTCATCGATCAGGGCGGACAGATCATCCAGTCCATCTTCAGTGTCTTTGCCTGTCTTATCATCGGATACGGAATCAATGAGTTTTGATAGATCATCCAGACCGCGGGAACCAGATGAATCATCCGGTTCGGCAATAGCTTGGGAAACCTGTTTAATTTCATCTTTTGCGTTGTCTGATAAATTGTCGGCACTGTCATCAAGCAGCGCAGTCAAGTCATCGAGTTTCTCAACATCTGGAGTCTGTGGCTTTTCTTCGGAGATCAGGGCAGACAGATCATCCATTTCAAGCAATTGATCAGTCTCTTCGTTGTCAGCCGTCAATTCCTGATCAAGGTCTTCCTCATGAACTTCAGGAAGTTCTTCACTTAAAACAAGATCCTCAAGAATATCGTCATCGGAAATTAACGAGGCCAGATTGTCAATAGGGGCATCATTTTGTAACGGCTGGTCATTATCAGGGCTCTCAATTCGATTTTTGTCTTCAGCCGGCCTGTCAAAATCTGACTCATCTTCAATCAATGCGGATACAGTCTGATGCGTTATGTGGTCTGCGGCCGTATCTGTGCCATTGCGGCTGCGGTTCATTTCCTGCAGTGCCGCAGCAATATTATTCATTGCCTGTGCTTTTTTTTCTTCAGCCTCTGCGCGTTTCTCAATGGCAACGGCTTTTCGTTCTTCAGCCACGGCTCTTTTTTCATGAGCTTCGGCGATCCGTTTCTGTTGTTCCCCAAGATCTTTGAAAATCTCGTTTAAAAGGTTAACTCCGTTTTTGCTTAACCGGATGTCGTTATCAGCCTGGGATGCTGGTGAATCAGACGGGATTCCTGTTTTAAAATCCTTTTCAATATCACTTGGTAAAACACCCATATCAAGCTTCTCCACTATATCAGCTATGGTTTTAATTACGTGCATCGGGTAGATGAACTGTCCCTTTTTATCTTCACTGGGAATCCAGTTTTTAAAGCGTTTTAAAACGAACTTGACTGTTGCCTGGCCCGCATTCAATTCTTCAGCGATATGTGAAACAGATATAAAATCAGTCTGGGACATATTAATATTTCCTTTTAAATTAATACTAAAGCTTGAATCGGCAATTTACTCAATTTTATTGAATTTTTCAAAATAAATAAAGAGGCATAAAAATAAAAATGAAAAAACTATAATAGATCTTACAACCTCCGACGGCACTTAATTGAGACATCAATTACTATTTTAATCAAAATGTAGGAATACAGTTTAAGCCTCAAACCGTTTGACAGCCCATTTTTATGTTGTTATATTTTAGGCAAGCATAAAAGCTAATTCATAAATCGTTCACCACGCAATGTTCACAATTTTTGTAACCCTATAATTCGCAGTTTTGAATCAATCTGCCCGGGCAGAAAGAACATATTTCAAACCAAAACGTAAGGCAGCTCAAGCCTTCTTGCTGCCTAAGGAGGGTAAAATGGCCGGTAAAGCAAACCCCAAGTCTTTAATCAGTCATGTCGAAGCAGTCAAAAAAGGTAAAAAGAATTTTGAAGATGCCTTTCAAGGTGTCTCGCGAATGATCCTGGATGCCGGTATTCAGAAAATTACGGTCAAAGGAAAGACGACCTACCAGTTCGACTTGTTCTCCCAGGGGAAAAAACATCTTGTGGGTATGTACGATGAAATTAACAGCTTTGTTTCATTTGTAAAAGATGCCTCTGAAGGCGGATCATCCAGAGAAATGGCATTTGTACTTGTAGGCGAACCCGGCAATGGAAAAACTTTTTTTGTTGAGTATCTTTGTGCGCGGTACAGGGATTTTTTGACTGAGCCTCAAAACAGAAAATATACTTTTAAATTTGTTAATCTGGATAAAATCGGCGGGTTCGGAAAAATTGATACCATAGAATCCCAAACATATGAAGATCCTATGATCCTTGCCATGAGTCTGCTTGAGACAAAGGATAAATCCAAGGAATACCTGGCTAAAAAATTTAAATATACCGATCGGCAATTAGAAAATTTGTATGATAAGTACCGGCCTTTGGGCGCTTGTTCGGCCTATATATTTCACCAGATAAGAGAACATGCAAACAATAATATAGCCAAGATGCTTTCGTTTATTGAAATTTCACCGGTTCCGCTGATTGAAAGCCTGGGAACCATAACCGGTAAATATCCGGCCAAGGATAAAATTACATCCTCTGCCGTGGATCTTATGGGAGAAGAATCAATACAGCGCCTGCTCCATATTTCAGACTCCAACAACCCGTACAGGTTTGATTTACGAAGGGGGGCTTTGGCCCGTGTGGCCGGCGGTGGTATACACTTCAGTGATGAGATATACAAAAACAAAAAGGACCTGGTCCAGGTCTATCTTGGAGTTATTCAGAACCGGATGATTGAACTGGATGGATTTAAATGGCCAATTGACACCCTGATTGTTGCCACCAGTAATAATTCCGAATTTGACACTTTTTTGACAGAACGGGAAGAGGCGCCCATCGTTGACCGCTGTAGAGTTTGTTATGTGGCACATAATACCGATTATAAAATCCAAAAAACTCTGACAGAGTATGCGATCGGTACCGATGCCAAACGGTCACTGGATTCCAAACTCCTTCATCAGGACCCAAACCTTAACTATGCAGCTTCTGTAGGCGTGGTTTTAACCCGGCTACCCAGATCGGAAAAACTGACGCAGATTGAGACCATGAAATTGGCAGCCGGCGAGGTGGCAGGAGAAAAAAGCCTGAAAACTCTGGCGGAGCTTATTGATACCCTGAACCAGGATACTGATATTACAAAACGGTTCGGACAAAAAGGGCTGGGGCAGAGAAATCTGGGGCGTTCAGTTCAGCTATTGCTTGAAAGTTCGGAAACAAATGAAGGCCAGTGCATGTTTGCCCTGGATATCTTTAACGCGCTGGAACGTACTGTTCTGGACTATGTCCAGGAACCTCCGGATCGCGCAAAATTCATGGAAGATCTGAAAATTGCCCGCGGTCTATATCGTGAGCGGATCATGACGGAGATGTTTAACGCTTATATGGATGAACCCCTTGCGATCAAAAAGGATGTGATGAATTATGTAAATATGATCATCGGGGTTGATGCAGAGCATCTGGGACCTGATATGATGTGGAAATATAAAGATCCGCAATCCGGAGAGCTGCGAGCTCTTAAAATTGATGAACGATATATCAAAAACGTTGAGGAACGTTTAGGACTGAAAACCGAAGAGCAAAGGGCCTCTTTTAGAAATTCAATCCGTAAAATATATGGACAGAAATTATCCGTGGATGCCAATTACGATTTCATGGATAATCTTGAACTGGTGAAAGCCATTACGGACGTTCGGTTGAAGTCTGATATCGCAGGTGCCGGTTCTTTAATAGGTGCTCTTGCCAACAGGACCAATGAAGAAAATCAAAAGTTGTATGACCGGATGATATATACCATGAATGAAAAGCTTGGGTATTGCAGAACCTGCGCCCAGAAAACCATCGAGTATTTCTGCAGTCAAGAGGATGACAACTAACAAGGGAGGTGACATCTGATGATAACCCTTGATGAACTTCTTGAAAGAGACAGGAGAAGAGAGGAAGACGGTTTTAAACGTAAAATCAGCATTGGGAGGATTGTTAAACCGGGTACCGGTGCAAAAGAAAAAATTATTGTTGTGCCTACAACTGTTGAAGAAAAATTTGTTCATGATGAAATTAAACTTGATCAGGAGCCTGATGAAGGTGATGCCACCGGCGGAACCGGCAGCGGAGAAGAGGGCGATATAATCGGTGAGCAGCCGGTACGGCCGGAAGAGGGAGAAGGCGAAGGTGAGGGTGATGGAGAGGGGCCCGGAGAAGGATCCGGTGGCGAGCATGAACTTGAATCCAATGCCTATGAACTTGGAAAAGTACTTTCCCAGGATTTTCAATTGCCCAACTTAAGAGATAAAGGAAAAAAACGGGCCCTGGCAAGGTATGTATACGATCTAACCGATAAAAATAAAGGTGTCGGGCAAATCCTGGATAAAAAAGCCACCTTGAAGAAAATAGTCGAAACCAATATTACGCTTGGTAATATTACGGACCCTGCTGATATTGATACAGCAGGCTTTTTGATTTCCCCGCAGGACTTGATTTACCGTATTTTATCACGTGAAAAAGATTATGAATCTCAGGCCCTGGTGTTCTTTTTAAGAGATTATTCAGGTTCCATGGGCGGGAAGGTGACTCAGGCCGTTGTTTCACAGCATGTCATGCTTTATTCCTGGCTGTTGTATCAGTATGAAAAACACGT
>CAZLTD010000102.1:0-22306 GCA_964562385.1 uncultured Desulfobacula sp. | reverse complement strand
AGGGGTCAAAATTGGGCGCTGACAGGGGGTCATTTTTCGACGCTGATTGACACCCTTACCCAAGGCATGAAATTAAACGTTACCTTATACCCGGCCCTGTTAAATGCTGCAGTCAGTATCTGCGATCCAAATCCAAAGGTTTCCAGATTTTCACTAACATAAGGCTCCCAGTTCAGAACAGCCAGAGATACAGTTTTTTCACTGGCAACTCCCATGGTAGAACAGGAAATTATGGCTGTGAATATAATTACTTTTAGGACTCTCATGTGTTAATCCATACCCTTTGAAATATTTTCATTATGCAAATTCAAAAGTTTGATATGTATTTACCAGCATCTGGCCTATGCGATAATTTTATTAATAGATAAAGCCCTTTAAAAAGGTAACTTCTTTTTGGAAACTGCAAGTTAATTTCAAAATTTTGAAGAATAAAATAGATTGATTTCAGTGATTAAAAATATAACTCACTTTACGATGGAAAGCAAATCAATTATCAAGACGTATCCGTTCACAGGGTGTTCGGTTTGTGATTTCATATAGTTTATCTTTGAACAAAGACAGATTTTACATGCAGATTAAATGATACTCTCATGATAACTTATTTTATTAATTTAAAATTTTCATCGCACAAATCAATCCTCAAAAGGAACAAATCTTTAGAAAAGTAGGAATCTGAAACAGAACAATAACAATAAGTACTCAGTTTTTGTTTTCTCTGCTGAACACCACATATACTGGTAGATGTGTTCTGCTCAAGAATCAGTTTTATACAAAAAAGTTGATTGGATGCATCTTACAACTACTGCCACATGTAATTACGATTTATACATTTTATTCCATAAGGAAATGGACGCCAATGCCGGTTTTGTCTTTCCGGACTATTTTTCCTTTGCGTTTCTGGGGCTGCCCGTCAGGCATCTGGAATGTCAGTAGGATAATTTTTTTTATATCGTATTTTTCAGGTGTTTTTGAATTAAGATAGATGCCGGAAAAACTCAGATCCCTTGATGTCTCTTTATAAAGCTTTCCCTTTTTGATAAATTCAACGATGCACGCGAAGTCCCTTCGGGGAAATCGTCGGTTTTCATCAGCTCTTTTTTTAAACTTCAAAGGCTTTCCCGCCTTTTTATGCTGATGCATCGCATCCATCAACGCCTGATCCATTTTAATGTGTATTTGCTCATTGATTGAAGTGTCTGCCCGATTTTGGGGAAATTTTTTGTCGTAGGTTACAACGTAAACGTCCTTTGCAGTTGCATCCGCAGAAGCTGTTTTTATTTTCCTGAAGAGCCTTATTGCATGGAAGGCGAGAAAGATAAAAAACAGGAGAAGAATAAACGCGAAAAGAATGATTAAAGGCGTCATGATTTAATCCATGGTAAAAGTCCTGTGGTTTACGTGATACTTATCATCTGCATAGGTCAGTATCTCGAAAAGGAAACGGATCTGTTTTTAATTCATCAACGTATAATAACAGTTTACATGAAATTCGCCTAAACGCAACTCAAATGGAATTTTACAGCAACAGACCCGGCCTGATAGGGCCTGGTTCGGGGGGAGGGTGGTGGTTAGTATCTCTTCTGGTGGGTGCCCTTTTCGTCTATGGGCGGTCCCTTGATGCCCCCCTTATTCCCTTTGATAAGGCTGTAGCCAAATAATAGTAAAAAAAACAGTATGGCCAGTGTTATCGGCAACCAGGGGTAATTGTTGATTATCTTGTTTAGCATTTTTTTCCACCCCGTATTTTGTATTGACTTATTGTTTTCTCAAATCGCGCCAGACCAGCCAGTCAGGGGTTATTTCATTAATCTCTTCCTGCATTCGTGTCAGGGTCAGATTATAATCTTTCATGCGTGCTTCATAGTATTTGACCTTGCCTTTTTTATCCAGGATCACAGCGCCGAAGTAATCATAATAGGCTTTTTTGTTTTCATCGATTCTGATGACAAGGGAAACCCCGATCCGTGCATCCGGAACTTCTTCATTAATTTTTTTTAATAAAGCCACCACCTCTTTCACAGGAGCATAGGATCGTCCCACAGCTTTTACCGTCCCGTCCGGCCATACTGTATCTGCCGTTGAAATGGCCTTTTTTATGGATTGAGATAATTGTCCCTTGTCTGACAGGACAGCGATGATATCAGCATAATTTTTTTTCCCGGCATTGTGAATGGTCCATGTTACATCTTTTACAGCCGGTGCCTTCTTGATGACGCCACCCAGGGTGACAGCTCCGTCCAGAAGAGCATCACCATTTTTAACCGTGGAATAGATTAGATCGCGGCCGTCTTTCTCCAGCTTGTTGAGATTTTTAACAAATTCAACGAGCGGGTCAACTTCTGCTGTACAGGACACCGTAAAACAAAATAAAACGATCAATAAGATTTTTTTGTTGAACATGTAGGTACCCCTAATGTTGGCATGTTTTTATTGTAAATAAACAACGGCCTCTTTCAAAGGTCGGATCATATCCATGTTTCTATGGTCCGGGGAATAGTGGGTATAGATGTATCATGGTATGCGGCTTGTTACAAAGTAATCTTTTTGAATAAAATTTTGCTTGACATGTCCTGTGCTGAGACTTGATCTTAAAATTTTTTTGAGAAAAATTTATCCAGGACGGTTCTTAATACAAAGTGCTAAATCTCTAAAATTGACAATAAACGAGTCGATACCTATGGTAATAGATGATTAAAAACTTTTAGACGGTTAACAAAGAAGGCAAATGAATCGGAATTTGACGAAAAATTTCCAGGCAGTTTTTGTCATAGCGGCCTTAATCCTTTTTTTGATTGTGTTTCCGTGTGATTTCTCCGGATCCTGGAAATATTCATCGAAGTCCCTTCAAACGGTTATTGAATCTGTCCAACAGAAAGAACCGGTTGGTAAAATTCAATATAGTCTACATTTCCCATCGTTTAAGCAACAGAAAGCACTCAGTTTTTTTTGTTCTGCAACACCATTGACGTGGCAGACAAAACTAAAATTTGAAATCAATAATTATTATACCGCATATCTTAAACACCAGAAAAACCACTCTATATCCTCTAAGGGCGTTCTCTGGTTCATTAAAAAGAAGAATATCCTGTGCCCCTCATCAGACGATGAAGTTCCTGGCAGAGACATTTGCTGATCCGGCAAGTCTAAAATTAAAAAACAGTTCGCCAAATCCAACTATCCCAATGCCATTATCCTTTTTTTGTTCAACCAGTGTGGCCGGGCCATTTGGAATAGCTGTCTGCTGATGAATGCCTTTTATCAGGAAAAGACAATGATACTTAAAATACGCAGGATAATCGCCTTCAATCTTTCAATATTTTTGATGTTTATCTCATTTGGATTTATTAAACCAAACTTTAGCGGAAAATCCATTATGCCCGATGCTATATTCAAAAACAAAGCCGTTATATCGATTGATGTAGATAAGGATAATAAAATGGACGACCAAGAGCTTTAAAAGAATCGCTGCCTTTTTCGTGCCTTGGGCATTTGAGTGCCGTAACATATGAGCCTGTTACCATTATCCTTCTCAAAAAAATCAGTTGACATAAGAGACCTTCCGATCTACTATTCAATTAATCTCTTGAATAATTGACAGAATAAAGTAATGAATCCGAACAGACGTTTTAAAGATGACATATATGAGCAGTTTTCACGCATTGGAAAAGCGGTTTCAAGCCCCAAACGGCTGGAGCTTTTAGATATCCTATGCCAGGGGGAAAGAAGTGTTGAAACCCTGGCTAAGGAATGCTCCCTGAGTGTTGCCAATGCCTCCCAGCATTTGCAGGTGCTGAAAAATTCCCGGCTGGTGGAGCAGGAAAAAAAAGGGTTGTATGTGGTGTATCGCCCGGCCCCCATGGTGTGTGAATTTTTTCGGTCCATGCGGCTGGTCGCAGAGAACCGGATCGCCGAGATTGAACAGATAAAAAAACGGTTCCTTGAAGGCAAAAAAGGGATGGTGCCTGTTGATCGGGATGCTTTGATTGGACGGATACAAAAACAAACCGTCACCATCCTGGATGTCCGCCCAAAGGAGGAATTTGAGGCAGGCCATATCGATGGCGCATTGTCGGTGCCGCTGAACGAACTTGAATTCATGCTGGGCAAACTGCCGGCAGAAACCGAGATTGTGGCCTATTGCCGCGGCCCCTATTGTGTTCTTTCCGTTGAGGCGGTACAGCTTTTGAACCGGAAAGGGTATCATGCGGTCCGCCTTGAAGAGGGCGTCCAGGACTGGCGTTCCATGGGCCTGCCTGTAGAATCGGGATAAGAGGGAACTATGAAAATCATATTGAAAAACCTGATGGCGCTGACGATGGCGGGTCTTGCCGTCATCGCAGTTCTTTACAGTAACAGGAATACACCCGTAAAGGACGCAACCTGGGAAGATGTTGCAGCGGAATCCAGGGCAGGGGACTACCGTCTTATTAAAACTGATGAACTGTGGGAAAAATACCGGGAAAACCCGGACAGCATAAGGCTGGTTGATACCCGCCAGGAGTGGGAATTTCGAACCGGTCATATAAAACAGGCTAAAAATTTTCCCATGGAACCCACCTGGTTGTCACGATGGCAGAAGAAAAAGTCATTAGGACGATTTTTAGGACCGGACAAGAGTGCCCTGATCGTTTTTTACTGAGCGGGTCTTGCATGAGCGCGAAGCGACTCGGCAGCCCGTGTGGCTGTTAAACTTGGTTATACAAATGTCTATCGTGATCCTTTGGGGTATCCCCAATGGCATGCAAAAGGACTTCCTGTAAACAGTACTCCTGCCGGAACCGCCGGTCTTGAGAGAAGTGGGGCCGTCTCCGGTTCACCCCAGGATAATTCCTTGGGCCCCTTGCAGGGCTGGTCCATGCTGTGGACCCTGCTGAGTATTTTTGTGGGGGGCATGGCATTGAACCTTACGCCATGCGTTTATCCTTTGATCCCCATCACCATCTCTTATTTTGGCGGTCGCAGTACCAAAGGAAAACCAATAGTTCATGCGGCAAGTTATGTTGCCGGGATCGCAGTTACCAATTCTCTTTTAGGGGTCTTTGCGGCACTTACAGGCGGCCTGATGGGGGCGCTGCTTCAGCATCCCCTTGTGCTGGCTGTTATTGCGTCACTTCTGGTTGCGTTATCCTTGCGCCTGTTTGGGTTCTGGGAACTGCGGGTCCCGTATTCCCTGATGCAGGCGGCTACGAAATCCCATGCCGGCTATATTGGCTCGTTGTTCATGGGGCTTGCCATGGGAATTGTTGCCGCCCCCTGTATCGGTCCGTTTGTGCTGGGGCTGCTCACCTGGGTTGCCGGGATAGGAAGCCCGTGGCTGGGATTTGTTATTTTTTTCACCTTAAGCCTGGGCCTGGGACTGCCGTTCTTTTTCCTTGCCCTGTTTTCCGGCAGCATTACAAGGCTGCCCCGATCCGGAGAGTGGATGCTCTGGGTCAGAAAAATGATGGGATGGGTGTTGATGGGGATGGCGGCTTACTTTATCTCCCCTGTTTTACCAAAGGGGTCTGAAACGGTTGCCATGGCCGGCGTGGCACTTTGTGCAGGCCTTCACCTGGGCTGGATCGATAAAACAAAAGCCGCCTTTAAGTCCTTTGAATGGCTAAAGCTCTTCATTGCCACAGCGGCAATTGTATACTCAAGTGTTCTTGTTACGGCCTTTGTCACCAAAGGCGCCGGTGCCGGTTTCAGCGCCTATGACGAGAGCCTCCTGGTGCAGGTCCGGAACGACGAAAAGTCTGTGATCATCGATTTTTCAGCCCAGTGGTGCAGCCCGTGCCGTCAGCTGGATGATGTTACCTTCCATGATGAAAAAGTGGTGGCAATGCTGGAAAAAGAGTTTACACTGATCAAAGTGGACCTCACCCGGAAAGGGATTCCACGCCATGAAGCGCTTTTAAAAAAATATCAGGTCAAGGGGGTTCCCACGATTGTATTTTTAGACACAATGGGGCAGGAGATAAAAGAACTGCGCCTGGTGGATTTTGAGCCCCCAAAAAAGTTTTTAGACCGTCTGCAACGGGCAAAACAGATGAGCCTGAAATGACAGAATCTGATTTTTTTTGATTCTATGCTAGTGGCCGGTCATAAAGTTCTCTAAAAGGTCCAGGCATTTCAGGATATTTTTGCCTTCCTTTGATAAATAATACAGTTTGTCCTTGTTCTGGCTCAACAGCCCCGCCTGTTTCAGGGACCTTAAATGGAATACCACCTTGGTATGATCGTCTATTTTAAGTTCCCTGGTAATTTCCATCATGCGCAATTGCTTTTTGTTTCGAAACATCCGCATGGTCTGGCGCCGGATTGAATTGGAAAGACAGCTTAAGGTATCTTCCATCTGGGTTTTTTCAATCTGCTGCTCAAATTTCAGTTCTTCGAGCATCTGCCGGATCAAGACAAGCAGCTGGTCTATTTTAAAGGGCTTGGATATATATTCGCTGGCCCCTTTTTTAATGGCCTCAACCGCACTCTCGATGGTGGCAAAGGCTGTGATCATAATGATTTTCGATTTCGGGTTCACCCTTTTTAATTCGGAAAGGACATCCAGGCCCGTCCTTTCCGGCATCATGTAGTCTAAAAGAATGACATGAAACCTGTCTTTCCCGGACTGTTCCAGTGCCTGCCTGGCGCTGGCGGCGGTCTGGGTGGAATATCCTTCGTCGTTGAGTATCTCTTCAAGATTATCCCTGACCTCTTTGTCATCATCCACAATCAGTATTTTTTTCATCGTTCATGCCTTTTTTATTGTTTCAGCCGGTCTGCTGCATTTAAAGCAGGCAGGTGTATTGTTACAATGGTTCCTTTTTCCTTGTGTCTTGCAAGTTCAATTTCTCCGTGATGCTGCTCAATGATGCTGAAACAGATGGAAAGGCCCAGGCCGCTGCCCGCCCCGACCTCTTTTGTGGTAAAAAAAGGATCAAAGGCTTTGGGAAGATATTCATCCGGGATGCCCATACCGGCGTCCAAGATTGCCAGGATGATGGTATTATCCTTTGTATAGCTGGAGATGGTGATCTTTGGGTCATCGGCCATGGCTTCCACAGCATTGTTAAGAATATTGATAAATACCTGCTCAAGCTTGTCCGGATCACAGGCGGTCAGGGGCAGGGGGGGGTCAATCGGGTCTCCACTTTAATGCCGTTCAGGCGGTAGTGGAGCACTGATAATGCATTCAGGATAATCTGGTTGACATCACAGTCTTCAAAGTGGGTCTCTTTGGTATGGGAAAATCTGAGCAGCTCCTTGGCAATGGCGGATGCCCGGTCGATATTACCGTCGATAGCATCCAGCTTTTGCTGAACACGTTTTTCGTCTCGATATTTTTCCGGTTTCTTTTTGAGCATCTGTATGCTTAACGAGGCGTTGGTCAACGGGGTATTGATCTCATGGGCGATGCCGGCGGCCAGTTGACCCAAAGAGGCCATTTTTTCCGATTGGGCCAGCTGCTTCATTTTTTTTCCAGTTTATGTCGGGTTTCAATGTCGAAAATATTCAATCCTTTCATCAAAAACAGCGTAATGGCGATTGCACATCCCCCTCTGAAAAATTCTATGGGCAGGGGCAAAAAAGAGGGTTTGTGGTGGGAAAACATCAATCCTGCAAAGATCCCGTAACAAAAAAATCCAACAGCCGTTAAAAAAAAGTAATGGGAAATATTCAAACTGATCTTTTTGACCTTGGTTGAATAGAACATTAAGGCAGAGCCCGTTAGAAAGCTTCCCCAGAACCCGAAACTGATTCGTGAAATAATATCAACCCGCTTGAAAAGTGAAGGGATCTCATAAAAATCGTATTGTGAGAAATAATAAAGCATGATCAAAAAAAAGAAAACCGCTCCGAACTGGAACCATCCGAAAATCGGATTCTCAGTCATTTTTTGCATCAGCGCCAGGCCGAAAAGAACCAGAAATAAAAAAGATAGCAGTACAATGGTGACACTGATAATTTTAACGGCAACCAGATCATTTTTTGAAAGCGAATTCGCCTGTGAAATAAGGAATAACTGTACCCACTCATGGGTGCCGTGGGTATACCCAAATGCGGACAAGAGCCAGAGATTGCCTGCGATTTTTAATTTGCTGGCTTTCATGTTCTTCATCCCGATGGTGGCCCCCAGGAATAAAAAGACCAGCCCATATACAAAATATAGCGGGTATATCGGGTTTAAATTTTTTAAAAAAGTCAGTTCCGGCATTGATTGGCCTTGCACTTAAGGGTGAAATTCTTTATTATCACATATTACAACTCGTACAGAAACCGCTTCTAAAAATCAAGTCATTCTAATCTATACTAGACCAGGTAATTATTCGATGTGAATTTGTCTTCACACAATGGGGCGGACCGGTGAATATCATTTCTCTTGTTGAGACACCTTATTCTTTATATTCCTTTGAATGCTGGAATTTCATCATTTTAACGTATATCAGGGAGGCATGTATGAAAAAGAAAGTGTTAGTCATACTTCTATTGCTGGGGGCAGTTGCTTTTGGTATCTGGGGGTGCAGTTCGGATCAGGCCGTTGATGTGGCAGCCGTCACATCTCAGCCAAAAGATTTTGTTGGCTCAGATACTTGTAAAATGTGCCATCTGGAGCATTTTGATTCCTGGCAGATGACCCTGCACAGCCGTATGCTGCAGGATGCCAAAAAGAATCAGGATGTGATTATCGTTCCCATTGATGAGCAAAGAATTCGCGCTGATCTGGCTAAACTGGGCGATAAGCTCAAGGTACCGGCCGATCAAATCTATGTGCCGAAAAAGGATGAAATCCTTTATACCATAGGCAGCCAGTGGAAACAGCGCTTTCTGGTGGAAAAAGAGGGGACGCTTTATATCTCTCCGATTCAGTACAATGCCGAAACTGACCGGTGGGTCAACTACCACGAACAAGACTGGGATAAACGTCCCTGGGCCAAAAAATGCGGTGGCTGCCACGCCACAGGCGTTGATCTTAAAAATCAGACATTTACCGAACCCGGGGTCGGTTGTGAGGCCTGTCACGGAAAGGGATCCTGGCATGCAGCACTGCCCAAGACCGAAGTGTTTGAAAAGCGATCGACCATTATTAATCCTGCCAAGCTGACCATGGGAGTGGCTGCCCAGATCTGCGGTTCCTGTCATAACAGAGGCAAGTCCGTAATGGAAAAAGGGGCGGGATGGCCCGTGGGATACGAGCCGGGTAAAGCCCTGGCCGCATATTACAAATCCACATCCTTTGAAAAAGGCGATGTCAAGCACGTATATGCCAATGAATTTGCCAAAGGTCATCATCAGCAGTTTCTCGACTGGCAGCAGTCCAAGCACTCAACCGAAGGCGTAACCTGTACCTCTTGTCATTATGTTCACCAGATCGGTATGCCCCAGACCCGTTCCCAGACGACCCGGCCCGGTTCAGCACAGTGCTTCCAGTGCCATGTCCAGGTAAACACCAATATGGCTCACTCGATTCATTCATTTGCCAACTGTGTGGGGTGTCATATGCCGAAAATCGCCAAGAGCGCAGAGTCCGGAGACATTCACAGTCATGTCTTTGTACCGCTACTGCCCGAGGATACGCTGAAAAATCCAAAGGTGCCCAACTCCTGCCAGACTTGTCATAAACATAAAAATGACAATCTGGAGGAACTTCAGGCCCAGTGGAAACGCTTGTCCGTACTGCCGAAACCGGCCGGCAAGCAAATTGATACGATAGAATATAAATTCACCAGGTAATCCTTAAAGGAGTCCGATATGAAGCGAAAAAACAATATTTGTGCGCTCATACTCACAGGTCTCCTGTTGGCTATCGGGTTCTTTTTGGCAGAAGCGTCTGCCCAGGAAGAGGTGGCTTCAAGTATCATGCGGTACCGGCAATATGAGGTCAGTACCGGATATTACGAAGAATATGAAGCCAGGCCGCGGCATCAGCAGCCGTTTGTTGAAATACCGGGAGTGCGCAGAGGTGTTTTTCAGTACAGCCCGGTGGCCGCCAGTGTCCGTAACCCCTCCCGGCTGTCGGATTCCCATAAGGGGATCCGGTTTTACAACAGCCGGCGGTGCGAAGAGTGCCATGTGGAACAGACTCGTGGTATTCATACGGTCAGGGCCAATTTGACCTGCCGCCAGTGTCACGGCGGGGAACCCATTGCAAGCATTGATCACTATTTTTCTCCAATGAATCCCATCCGGCGGCATGCTTATATCTGTGCAAAATGCCATGAAGGGGCCAATGCCTCTTTTGCCGCATATGTGATTCATGAACCCAATCCGTCAATGGCCGGAACCCTGAAAACATTTCCAATTTTGTTTTATGCATTCTGGACAATGATGGCCATTGCCGTTGGAACCTTTGTGGTCTTCCTTCCTCACACTGTTTTGTGGGGAATTCGCGAACTTTTTCAAAAAAAGGGGAGGGATCACAAATGAGTGTGACAAAAACAAGGATAAAACGGTTTACGCCTGTTCAGCGCCTGTTTCATTCTCTTTTAATGATATCATTTTTAATATTAGGTGCGACCGGGCTTGCCCGACTTTACAGCATGTCTGAATGGGGGAGATGGGTTTCCGGCCTGTTCGGCGGATACCACTCCGCACTTTTAGTCCACAAATATACCGGTTTTTTTATGATCGCCGGATTTATCGTCCATGCGATATATCTTTTAACAAAAACAAATGCCAAAAATATTATAGGGCCGGATTCCCTGCTGCCCAGGGTAAAAGATGTCACGGACTTTTTTGCCCACATTGGATGGTTTTTAGGATTACGGCAGATGCCCCGGTTCGACCGATGGGGATATTGGGAAAAATTTGACTACTGGGCCGTCTTCTGGGGCATGGTTATCATCGGCCTTACCGGACTGATGATGGCATTTCCGATGATCGCGACAAAATATATGCCCGGCTGGGGATTGAATGTGGCGCTATGGGTTCACAGGATTGAAGCATTCCTTGCCATGGCCCATGTGTTTGTGATCCATTTTTTTATTGCGCATCTGCGGCGTCACAATTTTCCCATGGACCGCACCATATTTGAAGGCAGTGCGGATTTTGAAACGGTCCTGAGCGAGAAACCGTCCTGGATTGAACGCCTCAAATCAAATGGTGAACTGGACAATATGCTGGTGGCTGAAGCAGCCGCACCGCAAAAGGCCGCCTTTTTTATTTTTGGTTATACCATGGTGGCCATCGGTCTTTTTCTACTGGTCGGAGCTCTTGTTAACTGGCACGCCATTGCATGGTGATGAGGCATTAGATGTCTCAACTAAGCTGTTAATCGTTTAAGGTATAAAGGCAGGCTCAATCAGCCTGCCTTTATATTTTTTAATGCGTTAGCAGTCGGTCTTGACTTAGATCAATGAAACAATTGAAGTGCTGCGGTATGGTGGTAAAATGAAGAAAGATATAATTTATATCTGTCTGTTATTATTCCTGGTAATATCCATCCCCCTGGCCATCCGGGCATATGACAGATCGTTGAAACCGGATCACGGCTCTTCTGCCATCAAGGAGTTCGTATTGACCGGTCATGCCCTGAAAGGATGGATGTTACAGGACGTCACAGCCCGGGACATGCTTTCTTTTTTTAAAAAAAAAGGGCAGAACAGAAAACCGGTCATCCGGGTCCAGGTCAATGATAGTGTTGTGATCAAGCTTCGAAGCGCAGATGTCATGCATGGTTTTGCGCTAAAAGGGTATGGTATTTATATTGCCAAAGGCATAGCGCCGGGAAGCACCTCTTATGTAAAATTCAAAGCGGACAAGCCCGGTACCTTTGTGTTTGCCTGTACGGTTTTTTGCGGGGATATCCACCATGCCATGCAGGGAACCCTGGTGGTTGAGCAATGACCAGCAGACAATACCTGTTCTTTCTGGTTTTCAGCCTTGAACTGGCGGTGATCCTGCCGTTGGCCCCGGTTATTTTTCCCACTGAAAAAAAAGTACATCACATTTCTGTTAATGCCGAAAAATTCGCCTATACTCCCTCACAGATTATTGTCAACAAAGGGGATATCATCCATTTGAGATTTTCTTCCACTGATGTGTCCCACGGATTTTCTCTGGATGGATATCCCATTGAACTGATGGCTAAAAAGGGAACCAGTTTCAGGAAAATGACACATGCCGGGGCCAAAGATTCACTGAAACGTAACTGGCAGCGGGTCTCATCGGTAAAGTTTACCGCATCCCGCTCCGGGAAACATATATTTCGATGTACCCAAACCTGCGGCAATCTTCATCCTTTCATGACAGGCGAACTCATTGTTAGACCCAATACCCTGTACCATTTTGCCGTGTCCCTGTCCGTATGGGTCTCTTTTTTTGTATTATTGTCCATCCGGGTCAGGCCAATCCGTCCTCCCGCAGCTTTTAACATTAACCTGCTGGAACGGTTTCCTTTGTTTAAAAAGCTGGTCAAACTGAGGAATTTTCAACTTTTTTTTGTTTTTTTCAACCTGATTGTTTTTTATCTGTTCATTCTGTCAAGCTTGGGCGGCAGCCCTGTGGGCAATCGGAATATTGCCATTGTTTTTGTCTGGATATTGTGGTGGTTTCTGCTCAAGGCTGTCATGGTGCCCTTTGGCGGAAGAGTCTGGTGCTTTATGTGCCCTTTGCCGGCACCGGCGGAATGGCTCAGCAGGAAACGGATAGCCTCGGTCAGCTATGTGAGGAAGCGGTATAAAAAGCTTCATCATCGTTTTTTCGGACTGGAAAAAGACTGGCCGAAAAAACTCCAAAATATCTGGCTTCAAAATATCCTGTTCCTTTTATTGATCTCATTCGGCATGATTCTGATCACACGACCTGTGGCCACCGCCCTGATCTTTTTGCTGATTTTGGGTGTCACGCTGGTCTGCGCCATTGTTTTTCGTCACCGGGTTTTTTGTCGATACCTGTGTCCTGTGGGTGGATTTTTGGGGACCTATTCCATGGCAGCCATGACACAGATCCGGTCCATTGATAAAGATATCTGCAAAAAACACAGAACAAAATCATGCTTTTGCGGCAGTGAAAAAGGGTGGGCCTGCCCCTGGAACCAGTATATTGGAAACATGGGGCGCAACAACGACTGCGGCCTGTGCACCGAATGTATCAAAAGCTGCCCCAAAGATAATATTGGTATCTATTTGCGTCCCTTTGGATCGGACCGGAATATCAAGGGGTATGACGAGGTCTATAATGTCATCATCATGCTGGTGGCGGCCATTGTTTTTTCTGCGGTCATGCTGGGTCCGTGGGGGGCAATCAAAGATGCCGCCAATGTCACCGAATCCGGCCAGCTCAATCATTTTTTAATGTTTGTAGGTGTGGTCTGGTCCTGTGCGTTGATTGTTTTCCCGGCCTTGTTTATTCTTTGCTGTAGGCTGGGGAATTTTTTTGCCAAAACCCCCATACCAGGAAAAATTTTAACATTCAAACTGGCCAATATCTTGATCCCGGTGGGGATGTTTGCATGGATCGCCTTCAGCCTGCCGGCCATCATGGTCAATTACGGTTATATAATTTCCATTTTATCGGATCCCCTGGGGCTTGGCTGGGATCTTTTCAACCTGGCCAATGTGCATTTCAAACCGTTTATCCCCCAGTATATACCACTGATCCAGGGCCTCTTTTTGATTGCCGGCCTCTATCTTGGACTGAGAAATGGGCAAAGGGCGATCCAGGACACCATTCCCGACAAAAGGGCCATGTTTTGGGTGATGCTTTTCCCGTCTGTTCTTGCGCTATTGTGCATCAATATTCTTTTAAGAATCTTTTTATAAAAATTTAAGAATTTTTTGACCGTTCCAGACCTGGCCCTATATGGTTGGATTACAGATGATGCAGCCTGTCACCGACCACGGGACATGGCCGCCTGGATTTGTTTTTGACGGCGCTTTCTTGTACTTTGGCTTTTGTCATTTTCTCCGATAACAATAGTGTTGCTGTAGGCATTGCCGTCAATGTCAAAAAAGTCGATAACGATTTGTGCGGCAAAATCATGGTCATGATCCGGATCAAACATCCATAGCTGCTCGGTTTTGTTGGCAGCTTTGTATTCACCCACATAAAAGTCAAACTCAATGGTTTTTTTTTCACCCGGCTCAAGCTGGCCTATCGTTTTGAATCTGAAATGCCACTGATTTTCTTCCGGGTTGTGAAAATCTTGAATGGTCAAACCTGTGGCTGTTCCTGCACCGGTGTTTTCTATGTGCAGCGAACCATTTTCAGGGCGCTTTGGATCTGATTTTTCAAGATAGAATGTAATGGACGGCTCAATGGAACGTTGGCGAAATTTTCGTTGTTCTTCTGACCTTTGCTGCATTGCTGTTTTTGTTTTTTTGAAAATAATGCCAACAACAATCGTAAGGACAATGCATAAAATGATAATAGCAAATAGATTCATCTTTTTCTTATACCATAAAATATAAAGATGGCAACCGAGGATAGTGATTGTTGGACGGGAACAGGGTGATTGAAGCTTGAAATCGAATCTATATTTCGATAATTCTAAAAATATAGTTGACAAGTGGCAGCCCGATAGATATCCTTGTGTCATGGAAAAAGAAATAGCAGCTAAAAAACTGGCAGAACTTGGACATATCACCCGGCTTTCTATCTTTAGATATCTTGTGAAAGTGGGGGACCAGGGGGCACCGGTGGGTCAAATTCAGGAGAAATTAAACGTGCCCGGTTCTACCCTGTCACACCATATCTCCAGGCTGGTGTCAGTGGGCTTGATTCGCCAGGTGAGAGAAAGCAGAACGCTTTATTGTATCCCGCAGTTCGAGGTTTTAGATGAGCTGATTGAGTTTCTTAAATCCGAGTGCTGCACTGAGGCTGGATGTAAAAAGTAATATTTTTTTGCCTGTATGTTTCGAAGTTTTTAGAAATATAGAACGCTATGGTTTTTTAAATTTAATAGCTTTGTAGAAAATAATGATCGGGGGAAATATGACAACGGAAATAGTTAAAATTATAGATTTTATGGTAAACGCTTTTGTTCATATCTGGCCGTATCTGCTCATAACCATACCCCTTGCAGTGGCCGTGAATATGTCGGGCGCCTCAAAACATATTAAACGCGCCTTTGATGCAGGCCCCATTACCGCCATCTTGTTGGCAACAATTGTCGGGGCATTCAGCCCTTTTTGCTCCTGCGGCGTGATCCCGGTGATTGCAGCACTTCTAATCGGCGGCGTACCGCTTGCACCGGTGATGGCATTCTGGATCGCATCGCCCTCCATGGACCCTGAAATTTTCTTTTTAAGTGTTGGAACCATTGGGTGGGACCTGGCTGTCTGGCGGCTGGCCGGCACCCTGGTGTTGAGTTTAAGTGCCGGGTTTATTACATATTTTCTGGTAAAGGCCGGGTGGATCAGCACCAATGTTCTCAAAGGCAATACAGGCGCAGGACAGACAAAGATCTGGCAATTGGGCAAAAATGCGGTGTCCGGCGTAAAAAATATAGTGGCCGGTCCGAAATCCGCTCCCCTGGTTCCGGCCGGCGCACTTGCATGCTGCTCCGATGACGGCCTTCAGCCAGGACCCTTTGCAACCGCGATAACCGTTTCCTCCCCGGGCGCAGCCAAAGAGACCGATTCCTGCGGTTGTGAGGAGCAACAGCCATTTTTAAAACGACTGGGCAGGGAATCTTTTGACGCGACGCTCATGGTGGTCAAATTCATGGCCCTGGCTTTTTTCTTGGAAGCGTTAATCATCCTTTATGTCCCGGAAGTGTGGATCACCGGCATTATGGGCAAAGAAAATAATTGGGCGATATTTACGGCTGCATTTTTAGGGATACCTGTTTACACCAGCAACTTAAGCGCATTGCCCATGGTAAAAGGTCTTCTGGTCCAGGGAATGAGCCCTTCGGCCGCACTGGCATTTCTGGTGGCAGGTCCCACAACGACCCTGCCGGCAATGGCAGCTGTCTGGACGCTGGTGAAACCACGGATATTCATGCTGTATGTCTCTTTTTCTCTTTTAGGTGCCATTATCCTGGGCTATTTGAAACTTGTTTTTTAGATAAAATTAAGCAAGTGAGGCCCCGGGAATATGAAATATGGCATATTTTCCGGACTTGAAATAATTAAAGCCCTGGTGCACAATAACGCGGATTAAACTGTATCGGAAAATGAGACAGGTATCATGAACATTGATTCGGAATTTGAGATAATTTATAAAGAGTATTATTTGCGGATTCATAATTACATGACCCGCATGACAGGGCCGTTCCTATCTGAAGATCTCACCCAGGAAGTATTTCATAAAATCCATAACGGCCTTCCGGCGTATAGGGGAAATGCCAGCCTATCTACCTGGATATACCGCATTGCCACCAATACCGCCATTGACAAAACCCGTACCCTTACCTTTCAACATGATAAAAAGGCGGGCTGCGATGATATTGACAAAAAAGAGGGTGTGGCCATCGCTGACATAAAAGAGGAATCAAGTGATAAGAAGATTATCAAAGAAGAGATGAGTGATTGCGTCAAAGAGTTCATACAAAGGTTGCCGGATAAATATAAGACCGTGCTCATCTTACGTGAGTACGCGCAAAAGTCCAACAAACAGATCGCACAAATCCTGGATATCTCACTTGGGACTGTCAAGATCAGGCTCCACCGGGCAAAGGCCATGCTGAAAAAAGAACTCAATCGGGGCTGCGATTTCTATTATGATGACCAGAATGTGTTGTCCTGTGACAGAAAACAGTCCCCCGGTATTCTATTGAAAATTCCAGAATAAAAAATATTGTGTATCCTTTTTAGGTTTTATCTCGTCTATTCATGCGGAACGGGGAAAAATTGAGTGTTCTTTCCCTGATATGGCAAGGATGGTAACGCAATGGTGATGCATGTTTCCGGCAGGGCCGGACATCAAAGCGCTGTAGGTCCGCCGCCGATAACAGACACGTTGACACATGAATCCAATAGTAAAAAGGAAAACAATGGCCTTAATAAAAATGATTTCAGAAGCAGATGCCTCACAACAGGTTTCCATGATTTACGAGGATATAAAGTCCTGTCTTAAGATTGATTTTGTACCCAATATGTACAAGGTCATGGCACATAAACCGGAGTATTTAAGATCGACCTGGGATAAGACCAAAGCGATCATGCATGGACCGGGGAAACTTGATAAAATGACAAAGGAAGTCATTGCCGTGGCTGTCTCAGCCACCATGGGATGCGATTACTGAGTCAATGTCCACAGTTCCGCGGTGCGGAAGGCAGGGATGGACGATGAGGGTATTCTTGAATTAATGACCGTGGTTGATCTGTTCAGCGGTTTAAACAAGCTCCTGTATGGATTGCAGGTTGAAATGGATGATGAGCCCTGGCACGGCTGAGGGTAAAGATTTTAATACCGTGTGTATTAAAATACATTTTAGCGGCTGCAAATGGTGTGCATGCCAATGAACCGGGATTTTGCTAAAGCAATTATTTGCCGGTAAATTTGGGTTCCCGCTTTTCCAGCAGGGCGGCAATCCCTTCCCCGGCGTCATCCATGGCAAAGGTTCGGGCCTGGTATTCTGATTCATGGCCGGCTGCCCGGATATGGTTCCAGTCCAGCTGGGAATAGATGGACTGCTTCATCATCTGAACGGCCACAGGAGCGCTTTGGGCAATGTCATGGGCCAGTGCCATTGCTTTGTCCATGACTTCATTTTCATGAAGGGCCTCATTTGCAAGGCCGATGTCAGCAGCCTTGTCACCGGTGATGATTTTCCCGGTGAACAAAAGCTCACAGGCCCGGGATACGCCGATCAACCGTGGCAGTATATAGGACACTGCCATGCCTGAATGTATGCCCAGCCGGGCAAAGTTGGCACCCAGCTTTGCCTGGTGGTTAGCGATTCGTATGTCGCACAAAAGGGCAAGGCCGAACCCGCCGCCAATGGCGTGGCCGTTGATGGCGGCGATGACCGGAATTTTTAACAGGCCAACAGATAAAAACGGGCGGTAAAAGTCCATGAGCACATCCGGGGACAGCACGCTGCCGTCACTGACAATGCTGTTTTTAAGGTCTGCCCCGCCGCAGAACGTATTACCGGAGCCTGTGATGACAAGGCATCGCAGATCTTTGTCATTACGGACCTGGGTCAGCCCGTGCTTAAAGTCCTTTAAGGTTTCCGCATCCATGCTGTTCCGGTTGCCCGGACGGTTAAAGGTAAGAATGCCGATGGTCTCTTTTTTTGAATAAAGAACGGATGTGTCCTGCATGACGGTATCCTTAAATATTTTTTTTTGTATGTTTTCAGACAAGGGATATCTTACCATTTTTTTGGGGAAAGGTCATCCGTATTGCAAATAGAGAGGATTTTACCTAAAACGGAAAAGACAAGTTGACAATAAGGAATGTAAAAATGCTTTTAACAGGATATAAAACAGAATTTTTCAGGAACAAGTGCATGCCGGGCGCCCAGTCCATTCACTGCTATGCCCACTTAAACGAAGATGTGGGAGAGGTTTTGCCATATCTCAATGCGGTTTTAGGTGGGGCCTCTTTTTCAAAAGAACCGCCCAGCGTGACCTTCAAGGCCAATGGGAAACTGATCACGGTCCACGCCGATAAGATTGCCGTGAATGCACTTAAGGATGAAACAGAAGCTGAAAAAATCCTTAAATGGCTGAAAAACGAGATCAACCAGGCCTGGCAGGACCGGGATTCCATTGAACCCAACTATGAAAGGGCCCAGCCGCCGGTCATGACAAAAATCATAGGATTGCTGCCCAAAACCAATTGCAAAAAATGTAATGAAGCAACCTGCATGGTCTTTGCCGTCCGCGTAATGGAGGGGATAAAGGACCAGGACGACTGTCCGGAAATGGACGATGACAAACGGGCTGTTTTAAAGGAGTATCTGTCCGAGTTTGTTTTTGAATGAGCTTTACTCTTGTAATTGACGTGCGACATAATTTGTATGAATTGTGATTTGATCTGACACAACCTGTCCGAAAGTTGTTATTCAGTTTTGGTATATAATCATGCCTGAACAAGAAAAGGGCCAACCACAACATCTACTATTTTGACTGGAATCGGAAAATGTGTGCACTAATATTATTATTGTTCTCTTTGCATTAACTAACTTATTGAATGGACATCATTTGAATCAGTTAAAATTATAACCATCTATGTTTGGGAGGTTGGTACCTTTATCGTACTGATATTGGGAAAAAGGTATTTTGCATTAATGAAATTGCATGCTAACCGGACAGTGGTTGATAGATTTTAAACAGCCTTGTCCGATCATATTCAGACAAAGGTTTTCGACTGTTATCTCGTCAAAATTTTTTTTGTTTTTACAATTTATTTATTCAATTAAAGGAAGAGTAATAAAGAAAGTGGCACCTTTCCCTAAATCACTGTTTACCCGTACTTTACCGCCATGGGAGTTGATGATTTGTTTGACAATCGTCAATCCTATCCCTATACCTGTCGGTCTACCTTTTGGTTTGGAATTGACCTGTCGAAATGCAAGGAAAATATAATCTTGATCACATTCCGCAATGCCTATACCATTATCTTCAACAAAAATTATTAATTGATTTTTATAACCATCACCTTGGTTTTGAACTTCCATCCCTATTCTTATTCTGCCGGCATTGCAGTCACAAAATTTGATTGCATTGGATATCAGGTTCACCATTGCCTTAATTAAATAATTCCTGATACCTATAACAAAGACAGGGGTTTCTGAAAGTTCAAGTATTAATTCAATATTTTTCCCGTCTATCAACTGGGCAATAGAAAAAATAGAATCCTGAATAACTTCTCTGAAATCAAGTCTTTCTTTTTCCAATTCGATTTGGCGGATTTTCACTTTCTTAAAATCAAGAATATCGTTAATAGTTCGAGATAAGCGATCGCTTTCTTTGATGATAATCCCTAAAAATTCTTGCTGCTTTTTAGGCTCAAGCTCAGGTGTATTATAAACGATCTCTGCCAAAGCCCGGACAGATGTTAAAGGGGTTCTTAGCTCATGTGAAACCGCTGAAAAAAAATCGCTTTTAATCAGGTCAATTTCTTGTAGGGAAGAATCATAGCTTGAGGCAGCTGAATCTATAACCTTCTTCTTTTCCCAACCAAAAGTCGGTTTTCCGGTATGCACCGAATGAAAGTCCTCTAATTCTTTTTTATTAAATAAATTTTTAACAAGCATTAATTAATACAACCCACATAGTTGCCCTCTCCGATATAAATTTGCAATTGATATGTTTTTTGAGTGTTAGTCAGCTGTTTTATTTTTAATGGATGCGGTAGAAATATCAGTGAAGACAATCAGCAATGGAAAATCATTAAAATGCAAAGTGAAATGAATAAAGTTATAATTGAATCTCTTATAGTCACCCATCAACAGCATATGCAAAATAATTTTTACATATTTTATTTTACTGAGATCAACAAAAAAGGCAATCAGTAGAAATGTTACAATCCGGGGTAAAAAAAACTTAAATCTGGATAAGGATTGTACTTAACTATTATGCTTCATTTTTAAGCGGCACACTAAGGGTGGCTTTTGTTCCTTTGTCTGTGTTTGATTCTATAGAAAAACTGCCTCCGCGATGATGCATGCGCTCTTGGATAGAGAACAGCCCGAAACCTTTATTTATGCTCTTTGACGAATACAATTGATCTGTGTCCAATCCAATTCCGTTGTCTTCGATTGCAACCTCCACTTTATCGTTGTTCCGTTTAACAGAAACGTGAATTTTCGTAGCACTTGCATGTTTGATGACATTAAACACAAGCTCTCTTGCTGACTGGTAAACAAGAATGCAGTCCGATTCATCCAGGGGTATTGGTTTTTCATCATAAGAAAATTTTATTGAAATATTGTATGATTTAGATTTTCTCTCGCACAAAGATTCCAAGGCGATTTCAATACCAAACTGGTATAATTCCGGGGGGCTTAAATCAAAGGTTAACTCCCTGATTTGATTCATCGTCTGATCAACAATTTCTAAAACATCTTCAATTTTTTCATTTTTATGCCTCAAGGATGTGCAATCAGCTATTTCGTTCAGCCAGAATCTAACCAGGACCAATGATTGACCTGCCTGGTCATGAAGCCCCTTTGCAATGGAGCGCCTTTGTTTCTCTTCAGACAGGGATATCTGGGCAGAAAGCTCTCGCAATTGTGCCTGATATTTTGCAAGTTTGTTACGGGAGCTTTTTTGTTCGCTTAAGTCCACAAAACAGCTTCTAAAGGCAAATGGTTTGTCATTCTTAAAAATCAAAGAATAAGTTGCCTTTCCCCAGAATTCAGATCCATCCTTCTTTCTTAGTTTCAGTTCTGTTGAGCTTGTTTTTTGTCTATGGTTTTCATGTTTTATTTGGGAAGCAGCCTGTTCCACAAAACCATCTTCAAGCAGACAGGAGATGTTAATACCCGAATGATAGTCCTCTTTTGTATATCCAAACCAGTCAAGCGCAGCTTCGTTTGCATACAACATATTAAATTTGAGATCAAATTCACCAAAAGGAATGGGGAGCAGCTCAATCATTACTCTATATTTTTCTTCACTTTTTTTCAGATGATATTCAACAATTTTCCTTTGGTGATTTTCAATATTCAACGCTTCCCCCTGTTGTTCAATGGTTGAAAAAGCAAGTGAGAATCTGTGGGCTATCATAAAAGCCTGTGAAAACAAGAATACAAACAACCCGAACGGAATAAGAATCCGTTGAGAGAATATATCATTTAGAACCGTAACGATAAGGATACAATAACCGGTCAGGAAAATCATACTGCCCGGCCTTTTATTTTTAATCGCCATTACCAGTACAGCAGTACCGTAAATTGAAATGCAGATGGTGAATACCCGGAACAGCAGCAGGGATATGTCAAAAAATCGTAATGGGAAAAGCAGCACAAACGCTATGAACAATATCCCTGTTAAAAGAACCCCTTTGACAATGGTGTTTGACATCTCATCGGGGAAAATGGTTTCCATGTACCAGACAAACAATGGGACTGTACAATGCATGGATATATAGAACAACCTGGCATACAGCGGATAACCAATTGTCGGAAAAACAGCCAGAAAATACCCTTCTCCGAGAAGAGTTGTATGGAGTCCTCCAACCAGACAGGTCACACCGAACAATAGAGAGGATCTGTCTTTTGTTCGGATTAAAAAAACAATAACATGGTAAAATCCAATGATCCAGAGTGCACCAAAAAAAATGAAAGAGACAACAAGTTTTTTTTCTCTTTCTGCCTGCAGCCCGGTTACTTTGCCTAAATATGCAGGATCTCTCATACCTCCTTTTGAATTAATAAAATTATATGGCTCTAAACAATTTTCAGTTAATTGACTGGCGAATGAGTCAAACA
>CAZLTD010000101.1:0-22372 GCA_964562385.1 uncultured Desulfobacula sp. | reverse complement strand
GAGCTTCAGCCTTCCAAGCTGAATGTCGCGAGTTCGAATCTCGTCTCCCGCTCCACTTCTTTAAGTTTTCCACTGGAATGATGGTTTGAGTTTAACAATTAGTTGATTTGAATCGCCTTTTCGGGCCCATGTAGCTCAGTCGGTAGAGCGCTTCCTTGGTAAGGAAGAGGTTCACCAGTTCGATTCTGGTCATGGGCTCCAGAACAACGGCAGGAGGAGTATAGAAGATGGCTAAGGAAAAATTTGAGCGGACGAAGCCGCATGTGAACATAGGTACAATCGGTCATATTGATCATGGTAAGACTACGCTTACAGCAGCGATTACAAAGCTTGCCGGTATGAAGGGTAATGCTGATTTTGTACCGTTTGATGAGATTGACAAGGCGCCTGAAGAAAGAGAGCGTGGTATTACAATTGCTACGGCCCATGTAGAGTATGAGACGGATGCGCGTCATTATGCACATGTGGACTGTCCGGGCCATGCTGACTATATTAAAAACATGATCACAGGGGCTGCACAGATGGATGGTGCAGTACTTGTTGTAAGCGCAGATGACGGTCCCATGCCTCAGACAAGAGAACATATTCTTCTTGCCCGTCAGGTTGGTGTGCCTTCAATTGTTGTATTTTTAAACAAATGCGACATGGTGGACGACGAAGAGCTGATCGAACTGGTCGAGATGGAACTTCAGGAGCTGCTGGATACTTACGAGTTCCCGGGAGACGACACGCCGATCATTCGTGGTTCCGCACTCAAGGCATTGGAAGCAGAAGATGTGGATGATGAAGCGGCAAAACCGATTTTTGAGCTTCTGGATGTTCTTGATTCATATGTTGCAGAACCGGAAAGAGATACAGCAAAACCCTTTTTGATGCCTATAGAGGATGTTTTCTCCATTTCCGGTCGTGGTACTGTTGTAACCGGCAGGATCGAGCGTGGTATCATTAAAACCGGTGAAGAGATTGAAATCGTAGGTATCAAAGAGACTGCCAAGACAGTTTGTACTGGTGTTGAGATGTTCAGAAAACTTCTTGACGAAGGTCAGGCCGGCGACAATGTAGGTCTGCTGCTTCGAGGAACCAAACGTGACCAGGTAGAAAGAGGTCAGGTTGTTTCCAAACCCGGAAGTATTACACCGCATACAAAATTCAAAGCGGAAATGTACGCATTGAGCAAAGAAGAGGGTGGACGTCATACCCCGTTCTTTTCCGGATACAGACCGCAGTTCTTTTTTAGAACAACAGATATAACAGGTGTTCTGACGCTTGATGAGGGTGTTGAAATGATCATGCCTGGGGATAATGCAACAATTAATGTTGAACTGATTAACCCCATTGCAATGGAAAAAGAACTTAGGTTCGCCATCAGAGAAGGTGGCCGTACCGTAGGCGCCGGCGTTATCGGTGAAATCGTAGAATAAAGTCCCAAGGAGTCAACAGTGGACAGAATAAATGTTGCTCTTGCCTGTACAGAGTGCAAGAGAAGAAATTATACGACGACAAAAAACAAGCGGAAAACTCCGGATAAAATCGAGTTTATGAAGTATTGCAAATTTTGTAATAAGCATATACTACACAAAGAAACAAAGATTAAATAAGAAAGCGTTTGCAGGTCAGTAGCTCCAATTGGCAGAGCGCCAGACTCCAAATCTGGATGTTGGGGGTTCGACTCCCTCCTGACCTGCCACACCTTTATAAAGCACTGCGGGAAGGCCGGGTATGTGGTAACCTGTAGGGCAAACCGGGAGTTGTATGTCACGAATACAGAAAAAAAAGTCACCCAGTGAAAAGAAGAAGCGACGTGTGTCTGAAGGAGCAGATTCATCAGGTGCGGGTGCTTCGGGTATTTCCGGGTCAAAACCGACAGCTGCAGCGAGTATAAAAAAGACGGCTTCAAAGGAGAGTGTGGCTGAGCATAAAGAGCCGAATGTTTTCCAAAGAGGTATCGAGTTTTTAAGAGAAGTCAAGGTCGAGTTAAAGAAAGTCACCTGGCCGACACGAAAGCAGACAACGGGAACTACCATTGTCGTAATTGTTTTTGTGTTCGTTGTGGCGGCTTTTCTGGGTCTTTTTGATCTTGGATTGTCTAAGCTTGTTCAGGTTGTCTTGACATAAAACTAAGGGAAGTAACATGTCACTAAAATGGTATGTCGTACATGTCTATTCAGGGCACGAACAGAAAGTTAAAATTGCTTTGGAAGAAAAAATTGAAGGTTCAAAGCATCCGGAAAAGTTCGGGGAAATTCTTATTCCGACTGAGAATATAGTTGAACTTGTGGGTGGTAAGAAAAAAGAGTCTTCAAGGAAATTTTATCCCGGCTATATCCTGGTTCGCATGTATCTGGATAATGAGACATGGCATATCGTGACTTCCGCTGCAAAAGTTACAGGCTTTTTGG
Organism: uncultured Desulfobacula sp.; assembly: GCA_964562385.1. GTDB lineage: Bacteria > Desulfobacterota > Desulfobacteria > Desulfobacterales > Desulfobacteraceae > Desulfobacula. The sequence goes on along the minus strand of CAZLTD010000101.1, from coordinate 19,973 downwards.
GTGGCAAGAACAAACCGGCTCCCATCAGTGACAAGGAAGCACAAAACATCATTGACAAGATGCAACAGGGTAAAAATAAGCCCCAGCCTAAATATTATTTTGAGCCTGGCGATGATGTGCGAGTTGTTGACGGACCCTTTTCAAACTTTAATGGAACGGTTGAGGATGTATCCCCGGATAAAGAAAAAATAAAAGTTCTGGTGAGCATTTTCGGGCGGGCAACCCCTGTGGAACTGAATTTTATACAGGTTACAAAAATTTAGCACGGGTAAATAGTGAGTTTCAGGAGTTAAAACAATGGCAAAAAAAGTTATGACACAAATAAAGCTTCAGGTTGAAGCAGGAAAAGCCAATCCATCTCCCCCCATCGGACCTGCTCTGGGTCAGCATGGTGTGAATATCATGGATTTTTGTAAGGCTTTTAATGCAAAGACTGCCAATGATGCAGGATCTATCATCCCTGTCGTTATTACCGTTTATCAGGATAGATCATTCAGCTTTATTACAAAAACACCCCCCGCATCCAGACTGTTATTGGCCGCAGCCAAACTTGCCAAAGGATCTGGTGAGCCGAATAAAACCAAGGTGGGTAAGGTGACACGGGATCAGCTGGTGACAATTGCTGAGACCAAAAAAGAAGATTTAAATGCCTCAGACATTGACGCGGCTGTAAAAATTATTGCAGGAACAGCACGAAGCATGGGGATAGAAGTAGTTTAACTTTAAGTAAAAGAGTGATGAAAAATGCCAAAGCGGAGTAAAAAACATACAGAAGCACTGAAAAAGGTCGATAGAACTGTCGTATACGATCCCAAAGATGCCTTGGAACTGACTGTTTCTTCAAGTTATGTTAAATTTGATGAAACCGTTGACGTCGCCGTAAGACTCGGCGTTGACCCCAGGCATGCAGATCAGATGGTCCGCGGTACGGTTGTGCTGCCGAATGGGCTTGGTAAAGAGGTCAAAGTATTGGTGTTTGCCAAAGGCGAAAAAGAGAAAGAAGCTTTGGATGCAGGGGCAGACTTTGTTGCCGACGAAGAGACCGTCAAGAAAATTCAGGATGGCTGGTTCGGTTTTGACAAAGCCATTGCAACACCCGACATGATGGGTACTGTGGGCAAGCTTGGCCGTATCCTGGGACCCAGAGGCCTGATGCCCAACGCTAAAACCGGGACTGTAACCTTTGAGCTTGAAAAGGCCATCAACGAATTAAAGTCCGGTAAAATCGACTTCAGAGTTGAAAAAGCCGGTATCATTCATGTGCCTGTGGGCAAGGTTTCTTTTGGTGCTGAAAAGCTTACTGAAAATGTAATTGCTTTTCTTGATAAACTGACGGCACTGAGACCTGCTTCAAGCAAAGGCGCATATATGAAGACCATTAGTGTTTCCTCAACCATGGGTCCTGGTATTAAAATTGACCCAGCGTTGATTAAATAAAAGACAAAACCTGTCATAGACAGTAGGTGTGCTTTTGGTTAAGCACATAATCGGATCTGCCGGCCTGCCGAGACACAAACTTATACGATTTTGTTTTGGTTTAGTTGGCACCTTCGGAAAAATCAATTTATGGAAGGAGGTGTAGTAAAAATTGCTTAATATTTCCCAAAAAAAAGAACTGGTCGAGAGGCTTGCTAAAGATTTTTCAGAATCTGAAATTTCTATTCTTGTAGACTATAAAGGTCTGGATGTATTATCAATAACTGAACTGCGCGCCAAATTGCGAGAAGCGGGTGTGCAGATGGAGGTTGTTAAAAATACATTGCTGAACAGGGCATCTGAAGGTACGGATGCCGCATTGATGAAAGATCTTTATAAAGGCCCCAACGCCATTATCTTGTCAAAAGAGGATCCAGTTGCTCCGGCAAAAATTCTTGTGGATTTTGCCAAAGATCACGACAAACTGGAAATTAAAGCCGGGACACTCTCAGGCTCGCTGCTTGATGGAGACGCCATCAAACAGCTTGCGAAAATGCCGTCCAAGGAAGAATTGCTTGGTCAGTTGGTATACACGCTCAATGCGGTTCCAACATCATTTGTCAATGTTCTTGCCGGTGTTCCCAGAGCTTTTGTTAATGTGCTTAGTGCAGTTAAAGATCAAAAAGAAGCTGCATAATTATTAAAGAATCAATTTTTAAAAAATATTGTAAAGTTTTATAGATATATTTTAGGAGAAAAAAATGGCTGATATCACAAAAGATGATGTTATTGAATTCATATCCAACATGAGCGTTCTTGAACTGTCTGAACTGGTTAAAGAACTTGAAGATAAATTTGGCGTTTCCGCTGCCGCACCTGTTGCAATGGTTGCCGGCGGCATGCCTGCTGGCGACGCTGGCGCGGCTGAAGAAGAGCAGACAGAATTTGACGTTGTTCTTGAAACCATCGGTGACAAGAAAATTAACGTTATTAAAGAAGTCAGATCGATTACAGGTCTTGGCCTGAAAGAAGCCAAAGCGCTTGTTGAAGAAGCACCGAAAGCTGTAAAAGAAGGTATCCCTAAAGAAGAAGCTGAAAAGATTAAAGAGCAGCTTGAGGGTGCCGGTGCACAGGCTTCTTTGAAATAATTTTGTAAATTTAACATTTACATCGTTTTAAAGAGCATAAAGTTATGCGGGGGCAAGGCAACAGTGCCATGTCTCCGCTTTTACGGTTGGAAAAACTCACACTGGGAGATATCATGACCGGAAGTCTTTCGACAAATAAGCGTATTAGAAAAGAGTTTGGCAGCAGGAAAAAAATTATTGAAATACCCGATCTGATCGGTATGCAGAGAAATTCTTATGAGAGTTTTCTGCAAAGGGATGTGTTGCCCGAGGACAGGGAAGAAAAAGGGTTGCATGCCGTATTTCAATCTGTTTTTCCCATAAAAGATTTTACGGATACGTCATCACTGGAATACGTGTCTTATTCCTTTGGCGAATCCAAGCACTCCATGAAAGAGTGCATTTCAAGAGGGATGACCTATGATATTCCAGTGAATATTAAAGTCCGTCTTGTTGTTTACGATCATGACAAGGACACAGATATCTCCACGATTCGTGATATCAAGGAACAGGAAATTTATTTTGGTACGATTCCTTTGATGACGCGTCAGGGAACCTTTATTATCAATGGTACCGAACGGGCTGTTGTCAGTCAGCTTCATCGATCTAGCGGTGTCTTTTTTGATCATGATAAAGGCAAAAATTACTCCACCGGTAAAATTATCTACAATGCCAGGATTATCCCGGTCAGAGGATCCTGGATTGATATGGAAATCGATGCAAAGGACATTGTCTATATAAGAATTGATCGGAGAAGAAAATTCCCTGTTTCCATTCTTTTTAAAGCATTTGGCTATACCAGTGAAGACATCCTGGATTTTTTCTACGAGACTGAACAGATACTTGAAAAGAATGGTTCGTTTTTTAAACAGTTTTCCGCAGATCATTTAAAACGACAGCGGGCTACATTTGATATCAAATCGCCGAAAACCGGCGAGGTTGTCGTCAAACAAGGAAGAATTTTTACAAAACGAGCACTTAAGCAGTTGGTCGAAGACGGGCTTGACTATATTCCGATTACTGATGAGGAACTGCTGGGTAAAGCATTTTCTCAAAACGTATATGAAAAAGATACCGAACAGGTTGTTTTTAAAGCCGGAGATCGGGTTACAGAAGAGACCATAGAGCAGATTAAAGAGACTGACTTAACCCAGTTTAAGATTCTTTATGTTGATCCCAGGGGTTCTGATTCCATGCGAAAGACTCTTGTCTCAGACAAGATCGTCACCAAGGAAGAAGCACTCATGGATATTTACAGAAGGCTTCGACCCGGCAATCCGGCAACCATTGAAGTTGCTCAGGATTTCATAGACCACCTGTTTTTCAGGCAGGCATATTATGATCTGTCTAAAGTCGGGCGTCTTAAGATGAATCATCGTCTTGGGGTGAATACAAAAATTGATGTCAAGACCTTAAGAAAAGAGGATGTCCTTTTAACGGCGGCAACACTGATTGAACTCAAAGACACCCAGGGCCAGGTGGATGATATTGATCATCTGGGGAACAGGCGTGTCCGTGCAGTTGGTGAACTTCTGGAAAATCACTACCGCATCGGGCTGGTTCGGATGGAACGGGCGATTAAAGAAAAAATGAGTATGCAGGAAGTCGATGCCATGATGCCCCATGATCTGATTAATCCCAAACCGGTATCTGCGGTTGTCAGAGAGTTTTTTGGGACATCCCAGCTGTCGCAGTTCATGGATCAGACAAACCCATTGTCTGAAACCACTCATAAACGGCGCCTGTCAGCACTTGGACCGGGTGGTTTGACCCGTGAAAGGGCCGGGTTTGAGGTCAGGGACGTGCATCCGTCGCATTATGGTAGAATCTGTCCGATTGAAACCCCTGAAGGACCGAACATCGGGTTGATTGTCTCCCTGTGTACCTATGCAAGGGTTAATGACTTCGGATTTATTGAAACACCATACAGGCTGGTCAGCGAAGGAACAGCATCCAAAGAGATTCAGCATCTGTCCGCATTTGAAGAAAAAGAGCATCCTATTGCCCAGGCCAATGCGCCTTTGGATGTTAAGGGTAATTTTATAAATCCTCTGGTATCATCCCGGGTGGCCGGTGAGTTTGAAATGATAGAAAACCAGGATGTGGCATACATGGACGTATCACCGAACCAGCTGGTATCGGTATCTGCTTCCCTGATTCCTTTTCTGGAAAACGATGATGCCAACAGGGCGTTGATGGGATCAAACATGCAGCGTCAGGCCGTGCCTTTAATCCGCAGTGAAGCGCCACTGGTGGGCACCGGGATGGAAAGTGTTGTTGCCCGGGACTCAGGTGTTACCATTGTTGCCGATTATGACGGCGTTGTTGTGGATGTGGATTCCAAGCGAATTGTTGTGAAAAATCATGATAATGAATCCGGTGGTTTTGAAAAAGCCGTTTCCATATATAATTGTACTAAATTTGTCAGGTCCAACCAGAATACCTGTTTTAATCATCGTCCCATTGTTTTAAAAGGTGAAGAGGTTAAAAAGGGACAGGTTATTGCCGATGGCCCCTCCACTGAAATGGGGGAACTTGCTTTGGGTAAGAATGTCACCGTTGCCTTCATGCCATGGGATGGTTACAACTACGAGGATTCAATCCTTGTCAGTGAGCGGCTTGTCAAAGACAGCATTTACACTTCTGTTCATGTGGAAGAGTTTGAGGTGCTGGCCCGAGACACCAAACTGGGGAAAGAAGAGATTACTCGAGATATTCCCAACGTGGGCGAAGAGGCATTAAAAAATCTGGATGAAAGCGGTATCATCCGCCTGGGTGCGGAAGTTATGTCCGGCGATATCCTTGTGGGTAAAATAACACCCAAAGGTGAAACCCAGCTGTCCCCTGAAGAAAAACTGCTGCGGGCCATTTTCGGGGAAAAGGCCGGGGATGTCAAAGATACCTCCCTGTGTGTCCCCCCGGGTGTCAAAGGTAAGGTCATTGACGCAAGAGTCTTTTCAAGAAGAGGGCTGTCAAAGGATGACCGTACAAGACTGATTGAAGACGAGGAAATTGAACGGCTTGAAAAAGACCGAGATGATGAGATTAAGATTATCTCCCAGGTCGCCCGTGAAAAAGTTGAAACTGTTCTTGACGGCCAGAAGATAATCGCTGATCTGGAAAAAACAGGCAAAATAGTTGTTAAAGCCGGCAGCAAAGTGACAAACGGACTGTTCGAAGGTATTCCTGTCTCCGTACTTGTGAATGTCGCGGTTGAAGATGCCGTTGCCACCGAAAAAGCACAGATTATTCTGGAAAGTGCTCAGATTCAGATAAAGAAAGCCAGAGAACATTTTAACCGACAGGTTTCCAGATTTGAGAAAGGCGATGATCTGCCTCCTGGTGTTTTAAAAATGATCAAAATCAGTGTTGCCATGGAGCGTGTGCTGTCTGTTGGTGATAAGATGGCCGGTCGTCATGGTAATAAAGGGGTTGTTTCAAGAATCCTGCGCGTTGAAGATCTGCCTTATTTCGAAGATGGCCGTCCGGTTGACATGGTGCTCAACCCCTTAGGCGTTCCTTCTCGTATGAATGTCGGGCAGATTCTTGAAATTCATCTGGGCCATGCGGCATATGGTCTGGGGCAGCAGATTGACGAACTGCTCAATCAGATGAAACTGGACAAGTTGCGTGAAAAGGTAATTGATATTTTTTCAATGACCGAAACGCAGCGCGCCAACAGTTCCAGTGATCCTCTGGCACAGGACATTGAAAAAATGTCTGACCAGGAACTGGTGAAATTTGCCAAACTGTACCGGAACGGCGTTCATATGGCCACCCCGGTATTTGACGGTGCCAGTGAGGATGAGATCAAACACTTGATTTCCCTGGCAGGTTTTGACACATCCGGCCAGTCCGTCCTTTTTGACGGCCGGACCGGAGAGCCGTTTGATAAACCGGTCACCGTGGGCACGATGTATATGCTTAAACTGCATCACCTTGTTGATGACAAACTGCATGCCCGTTCCATTGGACCCTATTCACTTGTTACTCAGCAGCCATTAGGCGGTAAAGCGCAGTTTGGTGGCCAGAGACTGGGTGAGATGGAGGTCTGGGCCATGGAAGCTTATGGGGCAGCCCATGCCCTGCAGGAGTTCTTAACGGTGAAGTCAGATGATATGACCGGTAGAACCCGTATGTATGAAAAAATTGTAAAAGGCCAAAACGTTCTGGAACCCGGGATGCCTGAATCTTTCAGGGTACTAACCAAAGAGCTCAATGCTTTGGGTTTGGACATGAATCTTATAGAAGGAAGCAAATAAGGAGAAGACATTGGATAATATATATGATTTCTTCGCAAAACCGAAAGATCCTAAGATTTACCAGGGCGTTCAGATCAGCCTTGCATCATCAGACCAGATAAGAGAGTGGTCTCATGGTGAAATCAAAAAGCCGGAAACCATAAATTACAGAACATTTAAGCCGGAAAGAGACGGCCTGTTCTGCGCAAAGGTATTCGGCCCTACAAAAGACTACGAGTGCAACTGCGGTAAGTACAAACGGATGAAACACCGCGGTGTGGTTTGTGAGAAGTGCGGAGTTGAAGTTATTCAGTCAAAAGTGCGTCGTGAAAGAATGGCGCATATTGAACTGGCATCTCCGGTTTCTCATATCTGGTTCTTAAAGAGTCTGCCAAGCAAGATCGGTAACGTGCTTGATTTGACCTTAAAGAATCTTGAAAAAGTACTTTATTTTGATTCCTATATTGTTATTGATCCCAAAGATACCGGCTTGAAGAAACTTCAGCTTCTATCCGATGATCAGTATTATGAAGCCTTTGAAGCCTTTGGTGATGAGTTTGAGGCCGGTATTGGCGCCGAAGCCATTTTAAAGTTGCTTGACGAGATTGACCTTCAGGGAGTTCATGATGAACTCAAAGAAGAGATCGGTATGACCAAGTCTGTTGCCAAACAGCAGAAAATGGCCAAACGACTGAAGGTTATTGATGCGTTCTTAACGTCCGGCATAGAGCCTTCCAGAATGATCTTGACGGCCTGTCCGATTCTGCCGCCGGATTTAAGACCTCTTGTTCCCCTGGAAGGCGGTCGGTTTGCCACTTCTGATCTCAACGACCTGTATCGCCGCGTTCTGAACAGGAATAACCGTCTCAAACGGCTGGTTGATCTGAATGCTCCCGATATTATCGTCAGAAATGAAAAAAGAATGCTTCAGGAAGCTGTGGATGTACTGTTTGACAACGGTCGCCACGGAAGGGTGGTTACCGGTACAAATAAGCGGCCCTTGAAATCATTAAGTGATACGCTGAAAGGAAAACAGGGGCGTTTTCGTCAGAACCTTCTGGGAAAACGTGTTGATTATTCCGGTCGTACGGTTATTACCGTTGGATCTGAGCTTCGTCTCCACCAGTGCGGTATTCCCAAGAAGATGGCACTGGAGTTGTTTAAGCCTTTTATTTATAATTATCTTGAACAAAAAGGGCTGGTGTCTACCGTAAAAAGTGCCAAGAAAATGGTTGAAAGAGAAGAGACCGAAGTCTGGGATGCCTTGGAATCGGTTGTAAAAGAATACCCGGTGATGCTCAACCGTGCACCTACACTTCATCGTCTTGGATTTCAGGCGTTTGAGCCGGTCCTGATTGAAGGTAAAGCCATCCAGCTTCATCCGCTTGTCTGTCCGGCATTTAATGCGGATTTCGACGGTGACCAGATGGCGGTTCATGTTCCGTTATCCCTTGAATCCCAGCTTGAGGCCAGGATTATGATGTTGTCTACCAACAACATCCTCTCCCCGGCAAATGGACAGCCGATCATTGTCCCCACCCAGGATATTGTTCTGGGTATTTACTATATGACACGGGCGGTCAGGGGTCAAAAAGGCGAGGGTATCAGTTTTTCCAGCCTGGATGAAGTCAGGTACGCGTTTGATGCCGGAGAATTGGGGCTTCATGCAAATATCAAGGTTCGTATTGATGGAGAAGCCTATGAGACTACAACCGGCAGGATCCTTTTGTGGGAGACCATACCGGGTGATACGCTGCTGTCTTTAACCAGAATCAGGACGCAGACACTGGAAGAGTGTGAAGCTGCCATGGAAGACCTGCGGGCTGGTAAAGATTTTGCCAAAGTGTCCAGAAAATATTCTGATGATGAAATTAAAAAATCTAAAGGCAAAACTGAACTTTTGACCCGGAAGGAGTTTAAAAATCTTTTCCAGGTGTCTGAAATTGTTGTTGAGCAGCTTTACGGGCTTAAAGAAGAACAGTTTTCAGATATCAGAAAAGTAGGTGAGTACTACACCATTTTCAGGGTTGACGAGCGTAAAACAACCCTGCCCTTTAATCTGGTTAACAAACTGATGGATAAATCTTCTATTGTTAAACTGATTGACTATGCCTACCGTAATATCGGCCTGAAAGAGACCGTTATCCTGTCAGACAGACTTAAGGATATCGGGTATAAGTACTCTACGCTGGGCGGTCTTTCCATCTGCGTTGATGATATGATCATCCCGGATGAGAAATGGGATATTATTGCCAGCGCGGAAGAGAGTATTGAAGATATTAAAACCCAGTATTCCGAGGGGTTGATTACCCAGGGTGAAAAATATAACAAAGTGGTTGATATCTGGGCACAGAGCACGGATGATATTGCCAATGCCATGATGGAAGTCATGAAAGATCCGACCAAAGGTGCAAACCAAGACGGTCCGGAAGTACTCAATGCCGTTTATGTTATGGCGGATTCCGGTGCCCGTGGTAGTAAGGATCAGATGCGCCAGTTGGCTGGTATGCGTGGATTGATGGCCAAACCTTCCGGCGAGATTATTGAAAATCCGATTACGGCATGCTTTAGAGAGGGACTGTCTGTTCTTCAGTACTTTATCTCTACCCATGGTGCACGTAAAGGTCTGGCGGATACCGCATTAAAGACTGCAAACTCCGGATATCTGACCCGTCGTCTCGCCGATGTGGGTCAGGATTGTACAATTGTGGAAGTCGACTGTGGAACGATTAACGGTATAGAGGTTGAAGCCCTGTATGAGGGTGGGGAGATTATCCAGACCCTGGGTGAAAGAATACTGGGCCGTGTGACCCAGGAAGATATCAGGGATCCCTATTCCGATGAGTTCATTGTGGGGGTTGATACGGAACTGGATGAAAGCCATGTTAAGGTGATTGAAGCCGCTGGTGTTCAGAAAGTCAAAATCAGGTCTGTCTTGACCTGCAACGCAAAACACGGTGTCTGTTCCAGATGCTATGGCCGGGATCTGGCCCACGGCGTGACGGTTGAAATCGGTCAGGCCATCGGTATCGTGGCTGCCCAGTCCATTGGTGAGCCAGGCACCCAGTTGACCATGAGAACCTTTCATATTGGTGGAACGGCCTCCCGAAAAGTTGAAGTTGCTGAAATTAAAGCCAGGGTCGGCGGTATTCTCAAGTATAATGAAGATATCCAGACGGTTACATCCGCTCAAAACGAAGTCATAGTTATGAATCGTAAGGGCGGCGGTATTACAATTGTTGGTGAGGACGGCAGGGAAAGGGCAAAGGAAACTGTTATCTATGGTGCGACGTTGCATGTTCAGGACGGTCATAAAGTTGACCCCGGTGATGTTATTGCCACCTGGGATCCTTTTACCACACCGATTATCACCGAAGTTACCGGTCGCGTGCGGTATGCGGATATAGAAGTCGGCAATACGGTCCAGGAGCAGATTGACCCGGTGACGGGTAAAGTTTCCCGTACCATCATTGAAGGCAAGGACTCCGAAGTTAGACCCAGGATTACCTTGAAAGATAAGGAAGGTAAAGGGGTCAAACTGCCGAATTCGAAAACTGCGGCCAGGTATTACCTGCCTGTTAATGCTATTTTGACCATTGAAGAAGATGATCAGATAATGGCTGGGGATGTTATTGCCAAGCTGCCGAGAGCCACGACAAAAACCAAGGATATCACCGGTGGTCTGCCAAGAGTTGCCGAACTCTTTGAAGTCAGAAAGCCCAAGGATCCCGGGATGCTTACCGAGATCGACGGTTATGTAATGGTCTCAAAGGGAACCAAAGGCAGACAAAAGGTTGCGGTTACGCCCCAGGATGTCGGGGAAAAGAAAGAGTATGCGATCCCTAAGGGGCAGCATGTTACGGTTTATGATGGTGATTATGTTAAAGCGGGTGATCCGCTGATCGCCGGAAGTGCCAATCCTCAGGATATCATGAATATCAAGGGTGAGGTGGCCTTGGCCAAATACCTGGTAGATGAGGTTCAGGAAGTTTACAGACTTCAGGGTGTACGAATCAATGATAAACATATTGAAGTGGTTATCCGTCAGATGATGAGACGGGTCAAGGTTGTCAGTATCGGCGACACCAATTTCATTCCGGATGAACAGGTTGATCGTGTGAGATTTGAAGAGGCTAACAGGGAAGTCGCTATGGAAGGCGGAGAACCTGCAAAAGGTGAACCCTTAATTCTGGGTATAACAAAGGCCTCTTTGTCCACAGACAGCTTTTTATCAGCCGCATCTTTCCAGGAAACAACCAAAGTGTTGACACTGGCGGCAATTGAAGGCAAGTACGACAGCCTTAAAGGCTTGAAAGAGAATGTGGTGATGGGCCGAATCATTCCTGCCGGTACAGGATTCCCCGGATATTCCAGGGTGGATGTGGGTGTCGGAGATGTGGCGCAGGTTTAATAAAAAAAATAAAAAAACTTGACAATATTTTGAAGTGAACGTAAAATTAAATATTTTGTCGTGTATGACAATAGCTAAAATTGATAAGGAGCGTTGGGAAAGTTATGCCGACCATTAATCAGTTGGTTCGAAAAGGTAGAAAGAAAGCAGAAAAGAAGGTGAGCACACCGGCATTGAAGGGTGGACCTCAAAAGCGTGGTGTTTGCACCCGGGTGTATACTTCAACTCCTAAAAAACCGAACTCTGCTTTGAGAAAAGTGGCCAGGGTACGTTTGACAACCGGAATGGAAGTTGCTGCATATATCCCCGGAATGGGGCATAATCTTCAGGAGCACTCTGTTGTTCTTGTCAGGGGCGGCAGGGTAAAGGACCTTCCAGGTGTTCGCTATCATATTGTCAGGGGTGCATTAGATACCCTGGGTGTTGATGATCGGCGTCAGGGTCGCTCCAAATATGGTGCGAAACGGCCCAGATAATAACAAAAGATTATAATTTAAGCTATGGTGGTATAGAAATGGCAGTAGAAGAAATTATGCTCGATAATACAACAAAGAGCGCTACGCAGGAAGAAAAACTTGCGGCCAAGTTTGTTAATTGCGTGATGAAAGACGGAAAAAAGAATGCCGCCCGCAGGGTTGTCAGGGACGCGCTTGTTCTGGCAGAAAAAAGAGTAGGTGAGCCTGCTCTTGCTATCTTTAAGAAGGCAGTGGATAATATTCGACCGGCTGTTGAGGTAAAGTCCAGGAGAATCGGGGGGTCAACCTATCAGGTGCCGACCGATATCAAGCCGAGCAGGCAGACCGCATTGGCATTCCGCTGGTTGATTAATTTTAGCCGCAATCGTTCGGAAAAAGGTTATGCAAATAAGCTGGCCGCCGAACTGATGGACGCGTATAACGAGCGTGGTGGTGCAATCAAGAAAAAGGAAGATACCCACAAAATGGCAGAGGCCAACAAGGCATTTGCCCATTTCAGGTGGTAATAACATATTTTAAATATCCTGATAACATTCCGCAAAAGGAATTAAACTAGAGGAGTAAAGAGGATGGCTAAGGAGAAATTTGAGCGGACGAAGCCGCATGTGAACATAGGTACAATCGGTCATATTGACCATGGCAAGACTACGCTTACAGCAGCGATTACAAAGCTTGCCGGTATGAAAGGTAATGCTGACTTTGTACCGTTTGATGAGATCGACAAGGCGCCTGAAGAAAGAGAGCGTGGTATTACAATTGCTACGGCCCATGTAGAGTATGAGACGGACAATCGTCATTATGCACATGTGGATTGCCCGGGCCATGCTGACTATATTAAAAACATGATCACAGGGGCTGCACAGATGGACGGTGCGGTGCTTGTTGTAAGCGCAGATGACGGCCCCATGCCTCAGACAAGAGAACATATTCTTCTTGCCCGTCAGGTTGGTGTACCCAAGATCGTTGTTTTCTTGAATAAATGCGATATGGTGGGTGACGAAGAGCTGATCGAATTGGTTGAGATGGAGCTTCAGGAACTTCTCGATACATATGAGTTCCCGGGAGACGACACACCGATCATCCGCGGTTCTGCACTTAAAGCACTTGAGTGTGAAAGTGTAGATGAGGAACCTGCCGGACCGATTTTTGAACTGCTTGATATCCTTGATTCATATGTTCCTGAGCCGGAAAGAGATACTGCAAAACCCTTTTTGATGCCTATTGAAGATGTATTCTCCATTTCCGGTCGTGGTACTGTTGTAACCGGCAGGATCGAGCGTGGTATCATTAAAACCGGTGAAGAGATTGAAATCGTAGGTATCAAAGAGACTGCCAAGACAGTTTGTACTGGTGTTGAGATGTTCAGAAAACTTCTTGACGAAGGTCAGGCCGGCGACAATGTAGGTCTGCTGCTTCGAGGAACCAAACGTGACCAGGTAGAAAGAGGTCAGGTTGTTTCCAAACCCGGAAGTATTACACCGCATACAAAATTCAAAGCGGAAATGTACGCATTGAGCAAAGAAGAGGGTGGACGTCATACCCCGTTCTTTTCCGGATACAGACCGCAGTTCTTTTTTAGAACAACAGATATAACAGGTGTTCTGACGCTTGATGAGGGTGTTGAAATGATCATGCCTGGGGATAATGCAACAATTAATGTTGAACTGATTAACCCCATTGCAATGGAAAAAGAACTTAGGTTCGCCATCAGAGAAGGTGGACGTACCGTAGGCGCCGGTGTTATCGGTGAAATCGTAGAATAAGCCAAGGAAGATTGATCTATTATGTTGAAAACTAAAATCAGGATCAGGCTTAAAGCATATGATCATAAACTTCTTGATCAGTCTTCAGTAGATATTGTTGATACAGCAAGAAAGACCGGTGCCAGAATCGTGGGGCCGGTCCCTTTGCCAACCAGAATCAACAAATTTACTGTTTTGCGTTCTCCTCATGTAAATAAAAAGTCACGTGAGCAGTTTGAAATCAGGACGCATAAAAGAATGATGGATATTCTGGAACCAACCCAGCAGACAGTTGACGCTTTGATGAAGCTGGATTTGTCTCCGGGCGTGGATGTGGAAATTAAACTTTAGTTCAATAACAGGAACCAATTATGAGCGCATTACTTGGAAAGAAAATCGGAATGACCAATGTGTTTTCCTCTGAAGGAAAACTCGTTCCTGTTACCGTTGTGCAAGTCGGACCATGTGTTGTAACCCAGGTGAAGACCAAAGAGACTGACGGCTACAATGCCCTCCAGCTCGGATTTGATGAAAAGCCTGTTGAAAAACTCAACAAGCCCATGGCAGGACATTTAAAGAAAGCTTGCGATCAGGGATTCCGCGTACTTAAAGAATTTAGAACCGATGATGCTGAAGAGGTTGAAGCAGGAAAAACCATCGGTATCGATGTTTTTGAAGTCGGTCAGAAAGTAAATATTTCCGGAATTTCAAAAGGTCGAGGATTTCAGGGAACCATTAAGCGACACGGATTCAGCCGCGGACCTGAAACACATGGTAACAGAAACCACAGAAAACCAGGTTCTATCGGAAACAGTGCCTGGCCGGGAAAAGTATTTAAAGGAAAAAAATTACCCGGTCACATGGGCACGGATCGAAAGACCGTCAAGAATTTAACTATTGTAGATATTAAGCATGATGACAATCTTCTGTTGATAAAGGGACCTGTACCGGGTTTCAAAACAGGAGTATTGGAAGTGCGCAAGGCTGACTAATTAGTTAGGCTTATAAAGCTTAAATCATCAGTCTGTAAAAGACTAAAATGCGGCTATGGGTATTGCAAATTAATTCGCAGTGATGCATAGCTGATCAAAATTTATGAGGAAGAATATGGCTGCTGTAGATGTATTAAACAGTGCAGGTGAAAAAGTGTCTGAAGCTCAGCTTTCTGAAGAGATCTTCAACATCCCCATAAAAACAAGTGTTCTTCACCAGGTTGTTCGGTCCCAGCTCGTCGCAAAACGAGAAGGGACTGCTGCGGTTAAGACCAGGGGTATGGTAAAAGGAAGTACGAAAAAGCTTTTCAGACAGAAAGGGACCGGTAATGCACGTGCCGGTAGTGTTAAGTCCCCATTGAGAAAAGGTGGCGGTGTTATTTTTGGGCCTTCCCAGAGATCTTATGCAATCAAGGTGCCTAAAAAAGTTAAAAAACTTGCCCTTAAAATGGCTTTGAGTTCAAAAGCCGAGGACAAAAATATATTTGTTATAGACGATTTTAAACTTGAGGCTATCAAAACTAAAGAATTTGCCTCGGTTCTAAACAGTCTGAATCTGACAGATATTTTAATTGTATCTGATGCGGAGGATACAAATCTTGATATGTCCTCCCGGAATATTCCCGATGTTAAGGTTATTAAAACCGAAGGTCTTAACGTTTACGACATTTTAAAATACCAAAACCTTCTTTTAGTGGAATCCACTATTAAAAATATTGAGGGGAGGTTGAGCTGATGAAAGAATATGATATTATCAGAGGGCCGTTGGTTACAGAAAAAACAACCCTTCAAAAAGAACTGAACAACCAGGTCACCTTTAAAGTTGATAAACAGGCAAACCGGGTTGAAATCAAGGATGCTGTTGAAAAGGCTTTCAATACCAAAGTGAAACAGGTACGAACTGTCCAGGTAAAAGGAAAAGTGAAACAGCGCGGCAGAATCATCGGAAAAAGAGCTGACTGGAAAAAAGCGATCATTACGTTGATGCCAGGACAAAGAATTGATTTTTTTGAAGGTGTTTAAAGAGGTATATATATGTCAACAATAATCAAGACAAAACCGACATCTCCCGGACGTCGTTCTCAGGAATACCTTTCATTTGAAGAGATTACGAAAACAAAACCTGAAAGGCGACTGACCAAAAGCTTAAACAAGCGTTCCGGACGTAACTGCTATGGACGGATTACCGCAAGGCACAGAGGTGGCGGAGCAAAGAAAAAATATCGAATTATCGATTTTAAAAGAGACAAAGACGGAATCCCTGCAAAGGTTTCTGCCATTGAATACGATCCGAACAGAAGCGCACGAATCGCTCTTCTGGTATATGCTGACGGTGAAAAAAGATATATTTTAGCCCCGTTAGACGTCAAAGTCGGCGATATCCTGGAAACAGGCCCGAACGCGGATATCAAACCAGGCAACTGCATGCCGCTTGAAAATATCCCCACCGGTACCCGTATTCATAATATCGAACTCAAACAGAACAAGGGCGGCCAGATTGTCAGAAGCGCCGGTGCTTACGGGCGGTTGATGGCGAAAGAGGGCAAGTATGCTCAGGTTCTGCTGCCATCAGGTGAAGTTCGGATGATCCATCTGAAATGTAAAGCAACTGTCGGCAGAGTCGGTAATGAAAAACATGGCGATGTCAAAATCGGTAAAGCAGGCAGAACCCGGTGGATGGGTAAAAGACCTTCTGTCCGCGGTGTTGCAATGAACCCTGTAGATCATCCTATGGGCGGTGGTGAAGGTAGATCCTCCGGTGGTAGACAGCCTTGTACACCCTGGGGTGTGCCGACAAAAGGTAAGAGAACCCGGAAGAATGTCAGAACGGATCAATACATTGTCAAACGACGAGCTAAGAGAAAATAATATAGGTGGTTAATTATGCCAAGATCATTGAAAATAGGACCATATATTGCACCGCAGCTTTACAAAAAAGTTTTGGAAGCAAGTAACGCCAAAAGCAACAAAGTTATCAAGACCTGGTCACGCAGATCCACTGTATTCCCTGAAATGGTTGGTATCACTTTAGCTGTTCACAACGGCAAAAAATTTATACCGGTGTTTGTTACGGAAAATATGGTCGGTCATAAGCTCGGTGAATTTTCACCTACGAGAACATTTTGGGGGCATGCAGGGGATAAAAGAGCCAAGAGATAATCTCTTGCCTGCTTAAAGGAAATTGATATGGAAGTTAAAGCAACTACAAGATATACAAGAATTTCACCGTTCAAGCTTCGGTTGCCCATTGATGAAGTAAAAGGCAAAAATGCTGAACAGGCGCTTACAATCTTAAAGTTTATGCCGCTTAAAGCTGCCGGGATCATTTATAAAGCCCTGCAGTCTGCAGTTGCCAATGCTGAGCACAATAATGAACTGGATGTGGATAAACTGATCGTTAAAAACATCATTGTTGACCATGGGCCTTCCATGAAACGGTTCAGACCAAGGGCCCGCGGAAGAGCAACCAGAATTCTGAAACGAACCAGTCATTTAACAGTAATTGTTGAAGAAACTGACAAATAGGAGGATAAAAGCTTGGGTCAGAAAGTACATCCAACTGGATTAAGATTAGGCATCATCAGGACATGGGATTCCCGATGGTATGCGGACAAAGACTATGCCTCTTTTGTTGAAGAAGATTTCAAAGTCAGAAAATTTTTGAAAAAGAAATTATACCACGCTGGTATTTCAAAAATAGAGATAGAACGGTTTTCAAAACAGATTAGACTGAGAGTATTTGCTGCCAGACCGGGTATCATTATTGGTAAAAAAGGATCGGAGATTGCACTTCTCAAACAGGAACTTGAGAAGATGCTGGACCCTTCAGTCCTTATAGACATCAAAGAGGTCAGAAGGCCGGAAGTTGATGCACAGCTGGTCGCGGAAAATATAGCATTGCAGCTTGAAAGACGCATTGCTTTCAGACGTGCCATGAAAAGAAGCGTGTCTTCGGCCATGCGGTTCGGTGCAAAAGGAATTAAAATAATCTGTGCCGGTCGCCTCGGTGGCGCTGAAATGGCCAGAACCGAATGGTATAAAGAAGGCCGTATCCCGCTTCACACACTGCGAGCTGATGTTGA
Source organism: uncultured Desulfobacula sp. (assembly GCA_964562385.1). Lineage (GTDB taxonomy): Bacteria > Desulfobacterota > Desulfobacteria > Desulfobacterales > Desulfobacteraceae > Desulfobacula. The sequence goes on along the minus strand of CAZLTD010000101.1, from coordinate 2,485 downwards.
TTACGGTTTTACAGAAGCCAAAACAACCTATGGCATCATTGGAATTAAGACCTTCATCTTTAAAGGTGAAGTTTTAAGTCCTGGTGAACAGGCTTTGGCCAAATAGAGACGATGAGGAGAAATTAGAAAATGCTGAGTCCCAAAAATGTAAAATTCCGTAAAGAGTTTCGCGGTAGAACCAAAGGTTCACCCAGCAGAGGCAATACCTTAAGTTTCGGTGACTTTGGTCTTCAGGCGGTAGAATGCGGATATCTAAACGCAAGACAAATCGAGGCAGCCAGGGTTGCACTAACCCGTCATGCTAAAAGAGCCGGCAAAAGCTGGATCAGATTTTTTCCCGACCATCCAGTTACCAAAAAACCTGCTGAAGTTCGAATGGGTAAAGGTAAAGGTGCAACTGACGCATGGGTGGCAAGAGTAAAACCGGGTAAAATTCTCTATGAAATGGAAGGTGTGACCAGAGAAGTTGCTAAAGAAGCCCTACGACTTGCCGCCAGAAAGCTTTCCGTGAAAACCCGATTTGTGGAAAGGAGCTAAGTGCAATGAAAGCAAGTGAAATTAGAGAGATGGGAGCAGATCAGATTAAAGAAAAGCTCGGTGAATTGAAAAAAGAGCTTTTTAATCTTCGCTTTCAAAATGATGTTGGACAGCTTGAGAATACGGCAACCCTTTCAAATGTGAGAAAGGATATTGCAAGGCTTTATACAATATCAAAAGAAATGAATTTAAACATTAGTTAATTTGCGAAGATACTACTATGGAAACTATTCAAAAAAGCAATAAAAAAGAACTGATTGGTCTTATCGTATCCGATAAAATGGAAAAGTCGGTTGTTGTGCAGGTTGAACGGTTTGTTCAGCATAAGGTTTATAAGAAGTACATGAAACGGTATAAAAAATACCATGCACATGACGAGAAAAATGAATGTAATATCGGTGATACTGTAAAGATTATCGAAACAAGGCCTTTGAGCAAGCTTAAACGGTTCAGAGTCACGGAAATCGTTAAGAAAGCGGTATGATTAAAGGAGTTGAGAAATGATTCAGAGTGAGAGTAGATTAACTGTGGCAGACAACTCCGGTGCTAAGGAACTGTACTGCATCAAGGTTCTGGGCGGATCTAAAAGAAGATACGCCGGAATCGGTGATATTATCACCTGCTCGGTAAAAGAGGCTATCCCGAACGCTAAAGTCAGAAAAGGGGATATCGTACAGGCAGTTATCGTCCGGACTAGAAAAGAGATTTCAAGACCAGATGGTTCTTTGATCCGGTTCGACGACAATTCCGCCGTTATTTTGTCAAAACAAAATGACCCGGTTGGAACACGTATCTTTGGTCCGGTGGCAAGAGAGTTAAGGGCAAAAAGATTCATGAAAATTGTCTCTCTGGCACCTGACGTACTTTAATGATATGGGTTTTGGAGAAAAAATCTAATGGAAACGTATAAGATCAGACTGAAAAAAGATGATAAAGTAAAGGTTCTGACCGGCAAGGATCAGGGTAAGATCGGTAAAGTCCTGAAAGTGGTCAAAAAAACCAACGGCGTCATTGTTGAAAATATTAATGTTGTTAAGGTTCATCAAAGACCAACGCAGGCAAACCCACAGGGCGGTATCGTGGAAAAAACCATGCCGATGCATATTTCCAACTTGATGGTCATGTGTAACTCATGTGTAAAACCGACAAGAATTGGAATGAAACAGTTGGAAGATGGAAAACGGGTAAGAATCTGCAAACAATGCAATCAGCAAATAGATTCTTAAGACCAAAGGCGGAGAGAATACATGTCAACTCTTAAGGAAAAATATATTAACGAGGTAACTCCCAAACTTACGGAAACCTTTAGTTATACCAATAAATTTCAGGTACCGAAGTTGGAGAAAATCGTGTTGAACATGGGTCTTGGCGAAGCAGTTAATAATCCCAAGATCGTTGATTCAGCAGCTTCTGAACTGGCCATGATCGCCGGTCAGAAAGCCGTTATCACAAGGGCTAAAAAACCGATTGCAAATTTTAAACTGCGCGCCGATCTTCCTATCGGCTGTAAAGTTACGTTGCGCCGTGAAAAAATGTATGACTTTTTAAACAGACTTGTGAACATTGCTTTACCACGTGTTAGGGACTTTAGGGGAATTTCAGCAAAAGCTTTTGATGGCAGGGGAAATTACAGCCTTGGTATCACAGAGCATATTATTTTCCCTGAAATTGACTATGACAAGACCGACAGCATCAAAGGTCTTAATATTACGATTGTAACGACAGCGAAAACCGATGAGGAAGGCAGAGAATTCTTGAAGTTAATGGGAATGCCTTTCAAAAAGTAATCTTAAGGAGGAAAGCTTGGCTAAAAAAGCTTTAATCGCAAAGGCAAACAGAAAACCAAAGTTTTCAGTGCGCGCATATAACAGATGCCCCTTATGCGGTAGACCAAGAGGATTTATTAGAAAAGCTGGTATTTGCAGAATTTGTTTTCGGGTACTTGCAT
>CAZLTD010000100.1:0-22693 GCA_964562385.1 uncultured Desulfobacula sp. | reverse complement strand
TCTGTGAGAGGGATGAGGCCGGATTAATTAACCGACCTCACCCTACTCGATATGGTGTGTTTTTGTCTTTTCTCTGATATGAAACCAATAAAAACATAGTTGATTTATAGGGGTTTGATATATGAAGAAAAGAATGGTGCTATTACTGATTTTCCTTTTAACGGCAACAGTTTTGAGTCTTTGTTCTGCCGATGATCAGGCAGACGGGCACATCTGTTTTAAACGGATAGATACAGATCATGACGGTATCGTAACCTTTGAAGAGTTTACGCCTTTTTTCGGCGATGACAAAGAGAAGTATAAAATCATGGATCAGGACAGTGACGGCAGCCTGACCCATGATGAATATGAAGAGTATCTGTACAACCGGGAAGATTGAAAAAATGATTGCCCGTAAGCCAAAGCCCTGCCATGGCGGCAGCACTTTGCTTTAAAGGGACAATCAGCGGTTGTCATACATCCTGATGATTTCACCGGTGTTGGCGCCAAGGATGCTTTTGACATATCCGTTGACCACCTTTCCCATGGGAATAGGGTTGTGGCCGGGAAAATAATCTTCATATTTTAGGGCGGCATCCTCCACCACACCGGGGGCCACCACATTGATACGGATATTGTTTTTCATTTCCAGGCACACGGCTTTAACAAAACTGTGGATACCGCCGTTCACCATGGCGGCACTGGTGGTCAGCAAAACCGGGTGGTCGGCTAAAATGCCCGTGGTCAGGGTAAACGAACCGCCCGGGTTCAGATAATCTTTTCCGATCCGAACCAGATTGACCTGTCCCATGAGTTTGCTTTTAAGGCCGATATGAAAATCGTCTTCAGTGAGTTCTTCAAAGGGGGCCCATTTTGCTTCGCCGGCGATGCAGACAATCGCATCTAAAAGGCCGGTGGTTTCAAACACGGCTTTGATAGATTCGGGGTCGGTGATATCGATAAGAACGTCGGCACCGGTTCTGCCGCCGATGATCACTTCATGCTTGTTTTTTAAATGGGCGCCAACTTTTTTTCCGATCGTACCGTTGCCGCCGATGATCAGTATTTTCATGTATTATCTCCAGAGTTGTTTGTTTAAATAGTTTTCGGTCAGGCATTAAATAATTAAAATTATTAATCCATAAATTATGTACAAAGAGCGGGTTTGTCGAATAATTAATTTGTTATGAATCACATGACAGGGTATGGTGTGGTATAAAATATAAAACAGAGTATAAGATCTTAGAATTGTGATCAGAATCAGGAGAAAACAGATGCCAGCACTCAATGAATCGTTCCACATAAACAAGATGCAGTTTAGAAACCGGTTGGTTCTTCCGGCGCTTACCACCAATTACGCCACTCCCGACGGACAGGTGACCGATGATATCTTACGTTTTTATGAAAAAAGAAGCGAGGATGTCGGCCTGACGATTGTGGAGGCTACGGCCGTAAATGAGGCCGGGCGTATCGTGCCCAACAGCCTGGGACTGTGGAATGATGACCAGATAGCCGGTATGTCCGATCTTTGTCAGATTATCCATAAAAAGGGGGCCTTGGCTGTTGTCCAGCTTAATCATGCCGGTCCCAGATGCTCTCCCGATGACTCTTTACGGCAGGGTATCTCTCCGTCCGGAGCCGTGTTCAGACCGGATATCGACCCCATTGTTATGTCACACAATGATATTGAAGCGTTAATCACTGATTTTACCCATGCATCCATTCGGGCAGAAAAAGCCGGGTTTGACGGTGTTGAGATCCATGGGGCCCATCTGTACCTGCTCAGCCAATTTATATCCCCTTTGACCAATAAAAGGGATGATGCGTATGGCAGGGACACCAAAGGCCGCACCAAACTGGCCGTGGATATTGTTGAAAACGTCAGGAAGAACGTCGGGCCGGCATATCCCATCTTTTTTAGGATCAATGGTGTTGAGTTGTTAGAAGGGGGGCTTGCCTTTGACGACAGTGTTGCCACGGCCAAACTTCTGGCCGGGGCCGGGGTGGATGTCTTTGACGTGACCCTGATCGCCCATGGCGGGGTTAAGGATGTTGACGGTACAAACATCATTGTGGGGTCGTCTGCCCTGGCAAAAGAGAAACCGTCCGGATCAAATATCTCTTTTACGGCGGCCTTTAAAAAAGAAATTGAAAAACCGGTGATCGCAGTGGGTAAATTCGGAGCAGGATCCAAGGCAAGACATGCGGTTGAAGATGCGGGCATCGATATGGTGGCGGTGGGCCGCCAGATGATCTGCGATCCTGCATGTGCTAAAAAAATGCTCGCGGGAAATGATGCAGGCATCATACCCTGTGATGAATGCCTGGCGTGCTTTGCATCCATTGGCAAAGGAAAGCCCCTGGCGTGTAAAGTAAACAGGGATCTTCCCCTTTAATAACGAACCAAGGAACGACAACCGGCCTTTTTCACCGGAGGTGACCGTGGCAGCGGGCACTAGTGGAAATAGGGTTAAAACGCCAGCCTTAAATGGTTTGTGTGAACCTTATACAGACAAAAGTCAGTGGTGACGCATTATGAAAAAGATCAATCCGGCCTATGTGGATGTCCTGAAAGCAACAGTCAAGACCAGCCCATACCCTGAACACATGAAGATGGAGTTGTCTGATATCGACTATGATACAGCTGATATTGTTATCAATCTTGCGGCTTGTCATTTGCAGCCTTTTGGAATTGTGCACGGCGGGGTCATTGCCACCATGATTGACACGGCCACCTTCTGGGCAGCATTTTTAAGACTGCCCGAAGATACCGGGCTGGTGAATGTGGATTTAAAGCTTAATTATCTGGCCCCGGTAATTGACGGCCAGCTGCTTGCCAAGGGAAGGTGCCTTCGGCCCGGACGGTCCATTTCCTACTCCGAAGCAAAGGTATATGATGACAAGGGCACCCTTGTCGCCCACGGCACCTCCACATTGACCTGCCTGCCCGGAAAAGGCCTGGCACTGGGATTGCCCAAATTTCATAAATAAACACCGTCAAAGCAGGCACAGCAGCCCCTGATAATAGCGCACAGAGGGAGGGGCTGGCCTATAAAAGAAAACAACCCGGGCCGGTTTAATCCCTTCCTGGTCTCAAAAAAATTATGTTACATATTTTACACCCTCACGTTGTGGCACTTTACAAATTCATAGTATTTTATTATGAATTCATCGGTATTTAACGAGTTTTTATTACAATCACAACCAGCATGGGAAGGATTATTGAAAATGGCTTTTATCAACAGGATTTCTCTCAAGTTCCTGCTTATCGGCGGTTTTTTACTTTGTGCGCTGCTTACAGGATTTTCAGGCGGTGCCGGTATTTTTTCCCTTAATCAGATCAAGTCTGCCATGACAGCGACTGCGGGTGATGTTTCGCAAAATGTGGATGATCAGAATATAAGAATTCAGCAGCTCATCCCGGTCCGCCAATTGATTGCCCGGATTGCTGCGGCACCGACAATGGAAGAACTGGCAGGTACCGGCAAAGCGCTTGAGAAACTAAATAATGATTCCAGGCGTACCACAGCTGAGATCCGGCAGATTTATACAGCAACCCGTGAACTTGCGCAAACCAAGGGCAATCAGATTTCTGCACTGGATGAACTCAACAGGCTGCTGGGTGAAAATATCCTGATTCTGGAAACAATCACCCAGTTAACCATAGATTGCGTAAAGGCTTCTGTGGATGAATCCGTTGGAACCATCCAGACCGAGACAGACGGCATTAAAAAGGGTATCGGGCAACTGCTTAAGGAAAGTCAAACCATTGCAGAATCGCAGGTAAACCTGGAAGGAGTTCTGGCAAAGGCCGGGATCAGCGATATGATGGATGAGTTGATGATGGTGTCTGAAATGTCAATTTCAGCCGTACGGGCGGCTATGTCTGTTCAGTCAAAGGCGAATCGGCAGCTGGCGGTTGTAAAAGACATCATCAGCTCTCATGACATGGCCACATTAAAAAAAGCATCCCAAGAGATATTACTGCTGAAAGGCAAAATCAACAGCGAACTTGTCGAACTGCCGGAACATGACACCACAAAAGGCATCATTGATAACTTGAAGCTGTTTTCCGGTTCATTTGAGAAAATGATCGTGGCAAAAGAGACGGAAATTACAGCGGTTCAGCAACTGAATTCCAAATCCAGTGAGATTCGTGCGCTGATAGACCGGGTTGAGAAAAGCGTTCTTTCCGATGGTGAAGGACTGGTCCGAAACGTTACAACGCAAATGGATACCAGCAATAAAATTATAAACAAGTGGAAGTATATCCAGGCAATACTGGTCATCGTTGCTGTTCTTTTAGCCCTTTTAATCGGTTTCTTTGTATCCGGGATTATCACCGCACCCATTAAAAAGGCGATTGCCATGCTTAAAGATATTGCCCAGGGTGATGGCGATCTTACCATGCGGCTGGATGACGCTTCAAAAAATGAGATCGGCAGAATGGGGTATTGGTTTAATGTGTTTGTCGAAAAACTGCAGGCCATAATCCTGGGGATTGCCAAAGATGCTGATGTTATCGACAGATCATCAAAACAATTTTTACAGGTGTCGGAGTCTTTATCCAAAGGGGCGTCTGATATGTCGGAAAAATCATATACCGTCTCTAAGGCCACTAAAACGATGAGCGGAAATATGACCTCTGTTGCAGCTTCAGCAGAGCAGTCCTCTGTGAATATCAACATGGTTTCGACAGCAGCAGAAGAGATGACGTCAACCATCAAAGAAATTGCAAAAAATACAGAGATGACCCGCATGTCAAGCAATGAAACATCCTCAAAGGCCGATAGTGCCTCTTCAAGAATACTTAAGCTGAACCGGTCGGCACTGGCCATAGGCAAGGTGGTGGAAACCATCACTGAAATTTCAGAGCAAACCAATCTTTTAGCATTGAATGCGACCATCGAAGCGGCCAGGGCCGGAGAGGCCGGCAAGGGGTTTGCTGTTGTGGCCGGTGAGATAAAGACCCTGGCACATCAGACGGCAAAGGCAACATTGGAAATAAAAGGTAAAATTGAAAATATTCAGTCCGTAACCGGTGACACGGTCGGCGAGATCAAAGACATTACCCGCGCCGTGGGTGATGTGAATGAAATGATAGACGATGTTGCCGCAGCCGTGGAAGAGCAGTCCGTGACAGCCGGGGAGATTGCCAATAATGTCAGTCAGGCGGCCCATGGGATTGAAGATGTCACCCAGCATATTTCCCAGAGTTCTGGGTCGGCAGGAGAAATTGCCACCGATATTGAGGAGGTCAATCATACCTCAACACAGATGTCCGGCCACAGCACGAAGATTAAAGAAAAGGCCGAGGCATTAAGCCAGTTATCCACAAAATTAAAAGATACCGTCAGACAGTTTAAGGTGTGACGGCAATGAATTTTTTTTACCGGGTCAGTTTGTTTAGAAATTTTCCCGGTATTTGGCTGACACTATTTTTTGTATAGTCAACAAACACGATACCGGTCTTGGCTTCAAGCACCAGGCCGTTTTTGGATCCTTTTGAAACCCGGTAAAACAGGTCACACCCGTATTTATTGACGTTGTCCGCTGCAATTTCAATTTTCAGACTGTCCCCGTGAAAGGCCTGGGCCTTATAGACAACGGCCAGATCCGAAATTACGATGGCCATCCCTTCGATATCGGCCTCGGTATATCCAAGAGAATGTATAAAACGGACCCGGGCTTCATGGAGCAGAGAAATAAAAGCGTCATGGCCCAGGTGATTACCGTAGTTTATATCAGATATCCGGACATCTATTAGTGTTGTAAAAATATAGGCTTCGGGCATGTCGATGGTGACACGTGCCATGGTTTTTTTCCTTTGGTAAATTGGGGTGCCTGATTTTATAGAAGTGACACAGAAATCAGCATTTGGTGCTGTCTGACCGGCATTCACGCTCCTGTTTTTTTTCAGAAAGGCGAAGCGCTTTTCTGGCGGCAGCCTGGTCGTGCCTTCGGTGGTCATCTTTGGTCATAAGCTTTAAAGGCGGTATTTTGACTGGTTTTTTATTATCGTCAAGGGCTACAAAGGTGAGATAAGCGGATGCAAGATGAATTTTTGTCCCGCTGAACAGATCTTCGGTTTCCACTCTAACCCCAACCTCCATAGAGGTGGTGCCGGTCATATTGATTCCGGCCTTGAAAGAGACCAGGTTGCCGATAAAACAGGGTTTGTGGAAATCAAGCCGGTCAATGGAGGCGGTGACACATATCTTTCGAGTATGGCGGATGGCTGCCACACCCGCAGCATTGTCTATCTCTTTCATGATGACCCCACCGTGGACAATCCCGGCCGCATTGGCATCTTCGGGCAGCATGATGCGGGAGATGATGACACTGGAATCCTGAGAACATTTTTGAGGTTCCATTTTTTGTACCTTATTTTTTAACCGATTTTTCGGTGTTATTGTTGAATTAATCCTTTTTTATAAAATGGTTTTACTGTGAATGTCAATGGATGCACAACTCCTTTAATCTTAGAAATATTTGAATTTGAGTTTAATTTGATAACCTGATATATCTTGACAGCCAGCCGCGTGGCCACGGGCAAAACGTTTTTTGTGGCGGCGATGACATATCATACCATGATGCCCCTATCCTCAGCCCTTGGAGAAGGCAGGTTCTGGAATGATGTTTGATTGATCGTGTTCATGTTTGACCGTCAGGACAACGACGTGATTGCAAAAAATAATAGAATACCGCCTGTTTGGTAATTTTGGCGACATCATTTCAAACGGCCAGGTAAAAGGAGAAAAGAGGGCAGGAAAACCACTGATTTTAATCATCCCATGGCAGGATGGACATTGCTTTTTGATGTTAAAATCCTTTCGGCAGAAAAACAGAGTATTTTTGAATCATGTTAACAAAAAGGAGATGCCCTTGAATATTTATGTAGGCAATTTGTCCTATGAGATGGATGAGCAGACGCTTAAAGCTATGTTTGATGAATTTGGTGATGTTGCAAGCAGTAAGATCATAAAGGATCGTTACAGTGGGCGATCCAAAGGATTCGGATTTATAGAGATGCCGAGCAACTCCGAGGCGGATCAGGCTATCAAAGCCCTGAACGGGAAATTTATGGACGGTAAGCATATTAAAGTGAATCATGCAGATCCCGGCGGGAAGAAAAAATCAAAACGGTCTTTTAAACCCCGACGATACTAATTCCAAACTTTTTATAGATAACATCAACCGGGCCCGGGAATAATCCCGCGCCCAGCCGATGTTTGGGTTATAGGGGAAAACACCTTTCAAATGCCTTCATCAGGGCAGGGGAGCCTTTTACTTTAATTTTCCGGGTGATCAGAGCCAGGAATAAATTTGTCTCACCGCATAGAAATTTCAACCAGACAGCGGTATCCGCCGTAATGGTAATATCCGGTTCAACCGTATGGTCAAGCGTCACTTCTAAAGCACCGTTCCTGATTTCCACGGTTCCATTAACATTTTCATTGCCGGTAAAAATAAATTGGAACACAGCGTTTAGATCTTTGGCTTTCTTTTTTTGAAAAACAAGGGGAAGGCTTTCAAGAAAACCCTTCACGTTGGCAGGACGAACCCCGGATCCCACCTTTTTAAGCTGTTTGTGGGGATATTTTTTTAACACATGCGCCATGGCATCGGAATTGGGAAGGACAAAAACATCTTCGCTGTTTTCCTGCAAAGGTTTTAGGACCTTGTTTTTATAGGCTTTTTTATCTGAAAGAAAGTCGGCTATATTCTCTTTTCCGGCAGGGCAGGCAGCCATGCAGTAGGAAGATTTATTGCAGATACCATAGCTCAGGCTTTGCCACATGGATACGGTCTGTGTGTCTGTCACTCTTGATCGATAAGCGGCGGCATTTTTGGATTTGACAATATTTTCCACCCAGTCTGAAAATCCTCCCAGGCGGTCCCGGTAATTGTGGACCATGCAGTTTATAAACGAGAAATGTCCGTCCGGGGCAACGGCACCCACCGGGCAGACTGCCACACATAATCCGCACCGGATGCAGGGGTTATAGTCAAGCGGCGTATCATACCCGGTCACCGGCCGGTCGATCAACAGGGTGCCCAGAACCACGAAATTGCCAAAGTCCGGGTGGATCAGCAGCCGGTTGTGGCCCAGCTGTCCCATCCCCGCAGCAACCGCTGCAGTCTTGTGCGAAACATGCCACATTTTGCCGGGCCATTTGGACATGTCCATGGGGAATGCGGCAGAAGGGGATAGAACATTGACGCCCATATCAGAAAGAGAGGCTCTCAATTGGGCGCCGACATGATTGGAACGCTCAAATCCCGAGCGAAATTCATGATCGGCCACGGCCCGGCTGACGCAGCGGACATTCTCCCGGTTTAACCGGGTGATGATACTGATGACCGATTTCGTATCCGGGAATACAGTCAGGATATCATTTTTTTCGTCTTGAAGTTCATCTGCATGGATATCTGCAATGCCGCAGTCATCGGCACCTGCTTCTTTGGCAAGGCGTTTGAGCATGCTGCTGTCCAGAGGTTCGACGCCGGCCTGGTTTAAACCGGGTTGGGCATTGTCGTGATACCATTTAATGGTTGGGTGATTTTTGATGGACATGGGATGGGTTTCTCCATTCTGTCTGCCGTATACTTGTAAATAGTGAGCCCCGCCTGCTATTGACCATTACAAAACAGTTTTAGCGGTGAACGCTGATAAACTCCAGGATGAATTTTTTATGAAGCCTTAAGGGGGCAACGCTTCGGTTGATTTTCATCTTTATCAGTGCACCGTGCCATGAGGTGACAATGAACTGTGCCACCTGCTCTGTATTAAGGGAGTTAGCGATCAGCAGGCTTTTTTGGGCCTCATCTAAAAGATTTTTATAAACAGTGGCTATCATTGCGACAGACCGGGTCAGTTTGTCACTGAAAACAGCACTTAAATCCCCCATTTCCTGGGACAGGTTGCCGATGGGGCATCCATACTGATAGTTCAGGTCTTTGAATAGGCCGATATAAAAATCCAGGATTTTTTCCAGGCGTTCCAGGGCGGAAATATCTTCCTGTTTTAAGATAGGATCGATCATATCAAGATACATATGGTTAAAAAAATCAATGACGTGAAGGCCGAAATCTTCTTTGTTTTTAAAATAAAAATAGAAAGATCCCTTGGGCACACCTGCCGCAGTCAGCACTTCCTGAATACCGGTATGATGGTATCCTTTGTGGTGCATGATCTTGGCACCGGTTTCAATAATTTTATGTTTTGTATCCTGTTTCATGGCTTTAAAATTGGCGCAAGTATACAACAAACGGTTTTATATTACATCATTAAAATTGTATTTCCCGGGTGTGGCCAAAAGAGATCGTGTTGTCAGTCACCAGGACATTCTCCAGGGTTACACGGATCCCGGCGAAATCTTCGGGGTCTCCGGGCAGATCGGATAGAAACGGGAATTTGGCCATTAAAAGCCCCATGGCCTTTTGCATCTCTTCAGCAGTTTCAATAACAGCGGCAGTGCCGGATGCCTTGATGTAACTCATTCCGGCCAGATCTTCAAATTCAGGGCAGTCGTGGTCGATGGCAATGGCAATCTTATTGTTCTGGCTTAAGTGGGCCACTTTTCGGGAATCTTTGCGGGTCAGGAAATAGAGGATGTTTTGTTTCTCATCTGCGGCATAGTCTACTCCCCGGACAAAGGGGGTTCCGGATGTGTCGGTGGTGGCAATGTGCATCAGGTTGTGGGAAGCGATAACGTTTTTCATGGTTTGATCGGCTGACATGCTTTTCTCCTTTAATTTTAACTAATAATTCTCATCCTTTTGTGGATGATCAAGATTGATAATAGACCGGTCGTCTACTAAATGTCAACACCCATATTTTTTTTAGTAATTGACACCTTGCAGAACTATGTCCTAAAAGCAGTCATTTGAGATTACAACAGGAGTGATACACGCCTATGCGCCTGCCATTTATAATTTTGTCACAGTTCTTTTCCGGTTCTATCTGGTTTGCCGCCAATGTTGCGTATCAGGGGCAGGGGTTGCTGCTGTCCGCTGTACAGTTTGGGTTTATCATCGGAACACTGGTTTTTGCGGTCTTAAATATTTCCGACCGGTTTTCCCCGGTCCGTGTCTTTTTTTATTGCAGCGTTATGGGTGCTGTTTTTAACGGCTCAGGACTGCTAATTACCGATCAGCGACTCCTGCTGCTCATATCACGACTGCTTTGCGGGGTTGCCCTGGCAGGAATCTATCCGGTGGGTATGAAGATCGCCGCGTCATGGTACCCGGATACTATCTCCCGGGCGTTGGGATGGCTGGTTGGCGCACTGGTGCTGGCATCCGGGTTGCCTTATCTGATTAAAAGTGTGAGCTGGCAGGGCGATGCCGGCGTGATTCTTGTGGTGACATCCATTCTCTGCCTGATGGGTGGTGTTATCCAGCTTTTTGCCGTTGGGGACGGGCCACACCTGCCTAGAGGATCTGCCTTTGATATTCGTGTTATCAAAAAAATATTTGCCCATCCGGGGTTTAAGGCTGCCTCCTTTGGTTATTTCGGCCACATGTGGGAGCTGTACGCTGTCTGGGCCTATGTGCCGTTTCTGATTAAAATTGTTCATCCCCAGAACCATCACTTTTTTTCGTTTTTGTTCTTTTTTGTCGGGTTTTTAGGCTGCGGTATCGGTGGGATGGCCGCGTTGAAAACCGGCAGCAGAAAGGTTGCTTTGACAGCCCTTTTCGTCTCCGGGGCGATTTGTTTTCTATCACCTGTGATCACACAGATAAACCCCATGCTCGCCCTTGCTATAATTCTGATATGGGGTGCTGCCGTGGTCATGGATTCACCGCAGTTTTCCGCTTTGAACACCCGTTTCGCCCCCACTGCGTATGTGGGATCGGCACTGACCATCGTAAATTGTATCGGGTTTTTAATCACGATTGTGACCATAGAAATGCTGGGGATCTGGATCGAACTGTTTGGTATCCGGACCGCATTTCTTCCCCTTGCCGTTGGACCTGTGTGGGGATGGGTCTCCCTGTTCCGTCATCAAACCCGGCATTAAAAGCCACTACCCCCAAATTCCATGGCCCATGCTTACTATGCCGTCCTGCACTTTTTATAGTATAATTTTCACCAAAATTAGGTAATGTTTTGCTCAAAGTAAGAAAATTAAGTTCTAATCCTTGCTTTTTTGTTCACTTCGTACTAAACCATTCACATCCGAAGTTTACGACGAATATTAGCCTTGGAAACGACAGCCGTTTTTTTGGCACGGAAATAGCATAACAATGTTTGTAATCTATTTTATAATATCAGTGTGTTAACTTACAAACTGAAGGCTTAGCGGGCAAAAGCTAAATGAGGAGCAAACCCAGATGAACGATTTTTTACAAACCCTTCGCGGCAATCATGCGGAAAAACAGAGAACACCGATGACACGGCGAAATTATGATGAAGCCTTTCATAATGCAGTTCCCCGGTATCAATACGTAACCCGGACTGCTGCACAGTTTCAGCCGCCCAACCAGATGCCGGAACCCGACGGTGAAACATCACGGCTTGAAGGCGCAATGGAAAATTTAAATGACCATATGGCAACGCTTGCGACCAACCAGAAATACCTGATTGAAGCCCAGGAAAAAACTGCCGATATGCTTGAACGCCAGGTAATGGCCATAGAAAGAATCCTATATCATTTAACTGTTTCATCCGATTAAAACTGGTTCCAGCGCCAAAACAGCAACATTTCAGGGGCAATAGTGTTGAGAAAATGACACGTGGTTTCTACCGTCTCTTTTATTTTCCCCAAATTATCATTTATTTTTTTTGTGTGAATTAGCTGCGACCATGGGTTTCATAAAAATGAGACCGATGGCAAATGGCCTAAGAATGCTTTGCAAACAGAAATATGACCGGCCAAGTTGGATAAGGGTACCATTCAAATTAATGACCCATTTGCTTTTTTTTGTTTCCGGTCTGCTAAGACGCTAATCAAAAAGTTATTCAGACAACTGCCATACATCAGAGTTGTTTCATCAAAGATCCGGGTTGTGCATTGATATTTTTTTCGCGATTGTTAAATCAGGCATATTTTTAAACCAGACCTATCATTTCCGAAAAGCCGTCCATCCATTGTAAAAGCATTTGTTTTTTTTAAGAAGGTGCCCCCCCGGTGTCATGTTATCGTCAATCCACAGGGGGACCGCAGTTAAAAAAATCGCAGTCCCCCTCACGGGCAGTGGTGAGAATTACGGCAGCTTTACCCGTTTTTTGATATGATCATTCATATCCTGGGGCACGCAGACGGTGGGTGCCAGCATTTCGTTCATATTCTTTTTGAATTGTTTTACCCCCTCTTCAGGGTCGGCGTGGCTGCCGTGGACAATCTTTAAATCCGGATAGGCCTGTTGAATAATTTTTTCATATTTGTTTTTAAACGGGCAGCCGTGAACCAGGCAGAAAGAGAAGTGAAGCACATCAATTTTGAACTGAACAAGAGAATTCACCCTTTTTAATATTTTTGAGGGGGCGTGGAGCGTGGGACACCCTGCACAGCTGATAATTCCAGTCAGCTCAACGGGTTCGTCTTCCGGGTAATCCGCGAAATATGCCGCTTTGTTGTTGAGGGCCTTTAAACATCCGATGGAGGCGCAGTTCAGATCCTGTGTAGCGTTGCCACATGTGATCAATCCAATTTTAATCATATGAATAACCTTTAGTTGGGGTTGTTTTAAAATGTTACATTTAATCAGATTTAAGGTAAGGGTCAAGATTTTTTGGGGGGGGTGTCTCAAATCGAGCGGCCGATTTTTTCTAACCCTGATATCAATTTTTTATATTATCCCGATTGTAAACAGACATCATGGTGGCTGTCATAGTTGCCACCGGCCTGGAGGGGTGAGGCTTTTTATCGGACAGCGCGAAAAGTTCTCCCTGTGTAACGGTGATGGTTCTTCCTTTCTTTATAACCTTTCCCACAGCCAGAAATGATGTCCCTTTGGCCGGGGATAAAAGATTTACCTTAAATTCAATGGATAAAACACCGGCATCCAGGGGCATGGTTGACAGCGCCGCGTAGCCGCATGCACTGTCCATTGCGGTGGTGACAATACCGGCGTGCAGAAACCCGTGCTGCTGGGTCAGGGATGGGTTAAACGGCAGCATAATCTCAACCGAGCCGGATTCAACTTTTAGGATAGAAGCGCCAATAGTATCCATGACTTTTTGCCGGTTAAAACTGGTGATGACTTTTTGTTTTACATCCGGATCCATAATATGCTCTCGGTATTATTAGGTTCTGGGCGTTAAATATTGATTATCATGTAATATTCCGGGTTAGAATTTCTTCAGTGCCAAGTGTAATTTTTCCTGTGCCTCTTTGTCAAACCAGAGATCCAGAAAAATATTGGTTTTTTGTTCAACCCCGGCATGATACGCCTGGATCTGTTTTTCAATTTGCCCGATCTTTATGGCATGAAACGCTTTGGAAGGAATGGCAGCAAGGGATGTGGCTTTTTCTATGGCACGGGGCATTACTTTTTTCTTTTCGCAGGTTTCATCGATAAGCCCAATGTGACAGGCCTGTGTCGCATTCATCAATGTCCCTTCGATTATCAATTGGCGGGCTGTTTTTTCACCCACAAGGTAACGGCACATCAAGTCCGGCCAAAACGGAACAACAAGGCCAAGACGGCTTTCATTTAACCCCACCTTGATGTTGCTGTCAGCGGCCACACACCCGTCACAACTGACAATTATGGTGGTCCCGCCGCCGGGCGCGTGGCCTTCAACAGCACAGACAACCGGTATGGGCAGGGTTGAAAGCGTGAACAGCATGGTTTGAAAATCCAGAAGGAACGTGAACATTTCAGACCTTGTGAATGCCAGCAGGGTCGGCAGGTCAAAGCCTATGGAGAAAAATTTTTCGTTCCCGGTTAATACAAGGGCGGAATGGTCATCTTTGATATCCTTTAAGGCACTCCTCAACTCCTGGATCAGGGCAGGGTGGATGGCATTTGTGACACCATTTTCCAAGGTTATGATTGCGATGGTGTCCCGGCGGCTGACAGAAATCATTTTCATCAGGTTCCTTTGAATAGGGTGGCGGTCTTGTTGACCCTGTTGGTCAATAGGGCTATTGTCATGTCGTTTTCCGGGGTTCATGGTTTGTCGTAACAATTCCCGAAAGGATCAGAACCAGGCTGTATATATGAAGTATGGTCACGCCTTCATTCAGGAACAAATGGGCCAGAATACCGCTGAACAGGGGCATTGTGTAATAGACCATACCGGCTTTGGCAGGTCCCAGGGTAACAATTGCCTTATTCCATAATATAAAGGCGCAAAGTGATGCAAAGATTCCCACGTACAAAATGGCCGGGATCGTGGTCTTGTTTAAAAAAGCCTGGCTGGTGGAGCTTAGTTCCCAGAGAAAAAACGGGGTAAGAAAAAAAAGTCCCAGAATGAAGGTGGTTAACTGGAGCCCTAAAATGCTGATTTCCTCCGGCTTTCTTTTTAAAAAAAGGCTGTAGATAGCAAATATTATCGCTGCCAGCAGCATCCATATATCTCCGGTGTTAAAACTAATAGTGAGCAGGGTGGTGATCTCTCCTTTGGTAATTAAAAGCACTACCCCGAAAAGTACCAGAAGGATGCCTGCCATTTTTTTAAGGGTTAACAGCTCCTTGTAAATAATTCTGGAGATGATGAGGATGAAAATGGGAAAGGTGATGGCAATCAGGGACAGGTTAAGCGCCGTGGTGGTATGCCCGGCAAAATAGATCAAAGTGTTGAATGCAGTGATGCCTAAAAGTGAGACAACAGACAGATAACCTATATGATTTTTTATCACCGGCAACTCCCTGACAAGACTCTTAATGGCAAAAGGAAACAAGACGATGGTTGCCACCAGCCATCGGGAAAAGGCAAGGCTCACCGGCGGGATAGCATCATTTAACCCTCTTGCAACAATAAAATTTCCAGACCAGATGGCAGTGGCGCTTAAAGCAAACAGGTAACCAAAGGCAATTGTTCGTGTTCGTGGATTTTCAGACATCTTTCTTCCTCCTTATGAAAGATAGTCATACGCCGGAAAGCAGATAAAAAAAAGAGACAGATGATAAAAAAAATATAGGGTACAGATACTGCGATTTTATCGTCGGCAGGCATAACCCTTGTGAATGCCGGCCACTACCTTTTTTTCGGGATTGCTAAATTGTGGCGATTTTGGGTTCAAGGTGTCCCCAAAAGTGATCTATGGTGGTTGTTGCAGGAACCTGCTGTGGCTGAACACACGTATCCTGTCAGGGTCTGAGGTTCTTTGATACCGGAGGAAAAACGCTATGTCCGGTTCATCATCGGCGCTGTTTTCAACAGGGCCATGGAGCAGGTATTAAGACTTCCGGAAACACAATGGGGTGCCCGGACTCTCTACCCTGGTTGTCGTCATTAAAAAAAAAGCCCCTGAAAACTAATTTTCAAGGGCTTTTGCGATCATCGTATCCGATCAATAAAACGGCTTACTAAAGGACGGTAACGTTAGTTGCCGCTGGACCTTTCTGTCCGTCTTCAATATCAAATGAAACACGGTCTCCTTCATTCAGAGATTTGAAACCGGTAGCATTGATGCCTGAGTGATGTACAAATACATCTTTTCCGTCTTCCTGTTCAATAAATCCATAACCTTTTGAGTCGTTAAACCATTTTACTGTACCGTTGGCCATCTTGCAGTCTCCTGTAATAAAAATAAAAAAAATAATACTGTTTCTTTTATTAGAGAGTAAGGCCACTTTTTTCGAAGGGGATACACCTGTAAAAAGAAACCCTTGTACTTTACATACTCCAGCACAAGCTGCGTCATCATATAATTTCCAGCGGATTAGTCAAGCGAAAATCGTACGACAATTAATAAATTTTTAAGGGCAAAATGTCCCTTTTGGGATATTGACCCACAACTCAGATTTGGTATCAAGACATAGTTCGGGTTAACTATCATTAATAAAAGGAGAAACACGATGGGAAAGCAATTTGTTTTGGTTCATGGGGCATGGCATGGCGGCTGGTGTTGGGACGGCGTGGTTAAAGAGCTTGAAAAAGCAGGGCATCAGGCTGTCGCACCCACTATGCCGGGGCATGAACCCGAGGCTGACAGGTCGGGGATCACGCTTGAACATTATATCGATGCCATCGTCACGGCGACGAAATTGTCTGACGACCCCGTTGTGCTGGTCGCTCATTCCAGTGCGGGATTTATGGTTCAGTGTGTGGCCGCGAAAATTCCAAATAAAATTGACCAAATAATATTCAATAACGCGTTTATCCTTGAGAACGGCAGATGCCAGTTCGATCTGGTTCCCCCGGAAGTGACACTGGGCATGAAGCAGGCTGCCCATGCATCTGGGGATAATTGCGTGCCGGTGATGGCGGATTTCGTAAAGCAGACCCTGATGGCCGGTGATGATGAGGCAGTGCAAAATTTTGTGATAGAGCGGCTGGTTCCCCAGCCAATTGCACTGTTTACCACGCCGGTTGATCTAAAGGGGCTTGATTTGACCCGGTTTAAGAGAACGCTTGTCTATTGTAAAAATGACCAGTCCCTGCCGCCCGGCGCCTTTATCGGTATGGCACAGCTTTTGGGAGAATTTGATCTTATTGAACTGGACCTGGGACATGAAGGGCTGGTTACGAATCCTGAATTGTTTGCAGGAGCATTGCTTAAGGCCGTTAAATAAGAGCCATCTCTAACAATGGGCGGCCATCCATAGATGAGATTCTGGATGGAAGCCATTAGTGTTTAGCTGTTGGCATAAATGCGTTTATTTTCAAGCAGTGGGCACTCATGAAAATTGTGAAATATCGAGGAATCCTGTGCCGAAAATTGCCATTAAAACACTTCCATTGAAAGATCCGGGCCGGGTGCCCCATACCATACGGGCTCTGGCCCGGGTGCTGGAAGAAAAATTTGATTTTAAGCCCTGCCAGTTTGTCATTACCTGGGAGTATTTTTGTGCCGGGCATTTTTTGTGCAATGGCCAACTGGCAGATATCCAGCCTTCGACCACCCATCATCCAATTATTGAAATCACTGCAATAGAGGGAATGCCCATGGCTAAAGAGCAGGCAATGGTTAGAAGTCTTGCCGCGATATTAAGTCGTGAACTGGGCATCGACGACACCAATATCTGTTGTGTGATCAATACCCTGGGGTCAGGCAAACTCTTTGTAAGGGGAACGTTTAAACAGGCCCCTGTCCCGGATATTTCATGAAGTACTGGGGTAAGCTGCCCGTATAATCATCAGGAGGAGCCCTGCAAGGCAATATGGGCCAGGCAGGTCCGGTTGGCAGCACCGGTTTTTGTAAAAATATGCTTTAAATGATTTTTCACGGTACCGGGACTGATGAACAGGGCTTGGGCAATCTGCCGGTTGGTTCGTCCCCGGGCAATGTGCGAAATGATCTCAATTTCCCGGGGTGTCAGATCAAATTGCTGTCTTAGATACCCATTGTCAGGGGAGGCCGGATTCCTGACCAGGGAAATGATAAATCCCTGGCCGGCATTATCTGATAATTGTATCCGGGTTGATTGCCAGGTG
The DNA here is from genome assembly GCA_964562385.1 of uncultured Desulfobacula sp. Taxonomy (GTDB): domain Bacteria; phylum Desulfobacterota; class Desulfobacteria; order Desulfobacterales; family Desulfobacteraceae; genus Desulfobacula. The sequence goes on along the minus strand of CAZLTD010000100.1, from coordinate 5,157 downwards.
ATCTTGTAATTTTCTGTTTCGTACCCCGGAACCTGCTCTTCATGGAACAACAGGGACGACGCATTCAAGGTTTTGCACCGGTCAATGATCACCCCGGGGATATCAAAGGGAGCATCAGATTTTCCTGTTACACCGGGAAACCTTTTACACAGGCTCCTGCAGATCTCGTTGGCCAGGGGATTTGAGTAAACATAGGCCAGACGGTGATCCAGGAGCAGCATCCCGACAGAGCTGTTTTTCTTAATCATCCGGGTCAGGCTCTTTTCTTTTTCAATTGATTTCAGCAGTCTCATGCGTTCAAATCCGGCTGATAAAAAATGGGAGATCATATCCCCCATAAAAAGCCCTGTTTTTCCAAAACTTGTTTTGGCAGAACGATGCATCCCAATGACAGCCGCCATCTTATTATTCCTGCGGATATAGACCGCCATCTGCCGGTGGATGTTCTGGGGTTTTAAAAAATCATTATAATATTCACTGTTGTGAAATCTACCCAAAGGCGTCAACTGCTCCATCAGCACGGACGGCTGTTGAAATGAAGGAATGTTCCTGGGGTCAAACGGGTTGTGATCGAAAAAGTAATTTTTATAGGGCAAAAGATATTGATCCTGGATGTCTTTTAATACCGGATCAATAAGCCGGTTCTTGTGGTCAATCATCCAGAAAATCGTTGATGTGGCGTTAAAGGCCTTGTGGACAAGATCCGTAATTCTCAGGCGAAGTTCATCCACATCAATGGCATGGGTGATTTCAGATGAAATCTGTTTAATGTCTTTGATGTTTTTAGATGATAATCGAACCATGCTTGTTTTTTTATGCAACCCCCGGCATGAAGTCAAGTCGCGGTTTTCTAAAAAAGAGAGGCCAAAGGTTGAAAATGTTTTGAAAATGGTGAATAACAGGGTTGCAACCGCACTGGCAGTGCGATAACCTGGGGGAACCATGATTAAATCCATGAACATTGCCTGGTGGGTGCAGCGTTGGGCGGAACTGAGGCCACGCAAACCTGCCATTATATTTGAAGATCAGACCATCACCTATAAACAATTATGCCGCCGCGCCGACAGGACCAGCTGCTGGCTGCAGTCCATCGGCATCGAAAAAGGGGATCGGGTGGCGGTGATGCTTCATAACTGCCCTGAATTTATTGACCTGTTTCTGGCATGCAGCCGCCTGGGGGCTATCTTTGTTCCCATAAATTTCAGGATCACCTCGGTTGAGCTGGATTACTTTATTACCAATTGCCGTCCCCGGTTGTTTGTTTATGGCGATACCATTTCAAAAGTGGTGGACAGCCTTGAAATGGAACAATACCTGCCGCCCATGATGGTGGCCTGTGTCGGAAAACCGGTTAACAACGGTAAAAAGGTGTTTGACCTGATATCCGAAACCCTGGAATTTGACGGTAACCGCGCTTTCTTAACCCGGTCTCTGGGACCTGCCAATCCCGAGGAACCCCAGGTGATCATGTATACTTCCGGAACCACGGGGCAGCCTAAAGGCGCAGTCTTAACCCATCGAAAGACATTTTTTAACTGCCTGAATGCAGATATATTTTTTAAACTGCATTTCAGTGATGTCATGCTGATTTTCCTGCCGCTGTTTCATTCCGGGGGACTGTTTATCCAGGCAGCCCCGATTTTTTATAAAGGTGCCACCATCGTGCTGCACCGAAAATTTGATCCGGTCAAAGTCTATAAGGATATCGAAGACTATAAGGTGACCAAGTTTTTGGGTGTGCCCACCGTATACCGGGAACTGCTCAAAATCGATCCAACAAAACGCAGTGATATTTCATCCTTGCGCGTCTGCGCCGGCGGGGGTGAAAAACTGACCGGGGACCTGTTTAAAAAATGCACCCAGGCCGGGCTTGCCTTCCGGCAGATCATGGGGCAGACGGAAACATCCATTCTATTGTGGGCATCTGAAGAGGATCCGCAGGACAAACCCGGCACCGTAGGGCGGCCCGTGTTCCATGCCGAGGTGTCGATTCTGGACAGCAACGGAAAAGTGGCAAAGCCCGGGGAAGTCGGGGAAATCGTGGTCAGGGGATCCATCATGATGAAAGAGTATTGGCAGGATCCTGTGAAAACCGAAGAGACCATTAAAAACGGGTATCTGCATACCGGCGATCTGGCGCGCAAGGATGAGGACGGGTTCTTTTACCTGGTGGGCCGGGCAGGGGATATGTATATCTCCGGCGGTGAAAATGTCTATCCGGCGGAAGTGGAGAAAATATTAAAGCTTCACCCCGATATTGAAGAGGTGGCGGTGGTGGGGATGGATGACGATACCTGGGGCGAGACAGGGCATGCCTTTGTTGAGACACGGCCGGGTGCCCGTTTAAGTGAAGAAGAGGTCATTGCCATGTGCCACGGGAAACTGGCCAAATACAAATGGCCGAAAAAGGTGTCGTTTAGAGAATCTTTCCCCAGAACAAGCCTGGGCAAGATCCGAAAAGGGGAGCTGTCCTGACCCTCGGATGTTTGTTGGGTGACGCAGTAAAAGAAATTCAGCCGCCTGATGTTCAACTGCAACGGATGGGCAGTGCCTGTAACGTTCAGGGATATGTTTTATCAGCCAGCTTGTTGCTGGGATCGCCTTCATCCACCATCTGTTTTAGAATGTTTGTTTCGTTAGTTTGGGGCAAACGGCCCGTCAATTTGGCAAATCCCACCTGCTCTTTATTCTGGTTGAAAAACTCGGCCTTTGCCATGGCCCTGCCGTCCGGGTCCAGCTCTTCCAGGGTAATGCAGCAGGTGATGGTATCGTTAAAATAGACCGGCTGGATAAATTTGAATGTCATGCCGCTTGCCAGCCATCCCACCTGTCCGCCGAATTCGCAGACCATGGCCCCCACTAAAAGGCCGTGACAGATGAGTCCTTTGAACCCCTTGGCCTCAGTCCAGCGTTCATCGTAATGAACCGGGTTGTAATCCCGGGTTAAGTCGCCGAAGATATTGGTTTCTTCCTGTGTAAAGGTCCGTTTAATGGTAAATTGATCACCTTTTTTTACCCCCTGGATCATCTGGCTTCGTATGGAATTGGGCATGATTTATTCCTCCAGGGTGAAGCGCCATTTACAGTACATATCATCCGGGTGCGGGTCGGGCGGGGCAAAGATGCACTCCACCTTGATCCGGTCATCAATTTGCCTGGCAAAGCTTGCAAACTCCTTGTAATGCATCTGTTTGCAGACATACTCGCCCAGTCCCCGTTTCAGACGGGCGGTCTGGGCCGGGCATTCAGGCACGGTGACAAACACCTCGTCGTCCTTTATTTCAAAGTCATATCCCACAAGGATACACCAGGGGAACAGTTTTAAGGCATCAACAAACCCTTTTAACCCTTTCTGCTTGACGTCAAACTTTTTAACCAGGTCCTTGCCGGCAAACCCGGCCACCCTGTCCCAGACTTCTTCATTGAGTTTCTCAGCAGTCTCAAGATCAAAATGTTCAGTTGTTTTGATAAACCAGAAAGCATCCATCACCCTGTAGTTGAATAAAAGGAAATGGATATAATCTTTGAGTTGCTTTTTGTCCATGTTTTCAAAAACGTCGAGGTCCATGTCAGATCCTTTCGTGTCGCAGGGTTGCCAGATTTTATCGCAAAGATAGTAACACCTCGTAGTGGAAAATGTAAAATTGTATTTTAAAGGGTAAACAGAAAAATTCGACTGGTTTTATAAAGCAGGGAATGGAATATGTAAGATTTATAGTTAATTAAACTTGATCCATATAAATTCAATTTTACAATTGTTGCAATTGAAGAAAAGCATTTTCAATGTCATCAAGAACTGCTTTTGCCCTAGGCATTTTTTGGGTGACAACAAAGTGGATATTGAAGGACGAAATGTCGTTATATTGAATATTTTGATCATTCGTTGATTCAAGCACGATTTCAGATGGGTGTTTGTAATTGAGAAGATAACATGTTTTATTGTTTTTTGATAATAATTTCAATCCTTTGAATGCTCCCTTGTGAGAGTCAAATTCTATGAAGCGCACTTGATTTAAAGGATCCTTAATAAAGTTAATCCAGCCGCCATAGCTATACCCTCTTAAAATCAGTACGGTCTTTCCAATAAGATCCACTTGCTTATAAATCGGTTTTCTCTTACCAATGGTGTACGCTCTTAATATTAATTTTTTTACAACAGATTTCCCAACATATGTTTTCCCTTTGAATTCGGGTAAGGTGGAAAGACCTATCCAAAGTTGAATGTCTCCTTCAGTCAACATTTTGGCCATTCTTTTCGTCGGGAGAGATTTTGCCGTCCATTGATACCCGGCTTTTTTCAACGTTTTTGAAGTGATATCAATGATAATTCCCGCAGGATGTCCTTGCCCATCTGTATACGTCATAGGGGGGAACTCAATATAACCAATTTTGATTGTCTGAGACATTGCTAAAGGAGATACACCACATATAAGAATGAAAAGGACCAAGCTGTATACGGATTTCTTTTTCAAGATTACCCCTTTATGCACTAACGGCAATATAAATAATTTGTGCACGTACATTTATAATAAAAATTTAAATAAAAAAAGCTTAAAACCTATCTTTGCCATTTTAATCGGAAAATTTAGATTTTATCCCAGAAAAGACTGAAACCAACTATCTCCGTTCCGATACACGGATATGGTTTTCTATCACTCAAATTTTAAAGTCCGTTGAGTGACAATCGATTTGCCTTTGGGTGATTCTTTTAAATATTATTTTTTAGGAATATATTTTTGAGAATCACTATAATTCCACGTGAGAGAGGTATTACTTGTTATCCAGTTTGTTTTTCCGTTTTTTATACCAGTCTTCATCACCATAAAACGCTTCTTTACAATCCAGACAGATAGTATGGGTTAGCTTCGCTTCAGTAGCTTTTTCTACATATGCATCTAAGGGCCACCATTTGTCACTCTTATCACGTATTCTCTTACAGCCACTACAAATGGGTAAAAGCCCTTTAAGAATCTTGTTTTCTTTCAGTAACGTTTCTTTTTGCTCTAACGCACTCTCGAGTTCTTGAATCAATTTGTTTTTTTCTATTTCCGCTTCTTTACGTTTTGTTATGTCCCTTGTAAGGCCAACAATTTTAACATTGCCGGAATGTGTCAATGAAAATGAGACACTGTTTATCATAAATTAAGCTCTAATTTC
>CAZLTD010000099.1:0-22886 GCA_964562385.1 uncultured Desulfobacula sp. | reverse complement strand
TGATCTATCTTGGATCTGATCGGGTTTGCCTGCTTCACCCCGTGAATGGATACCTAAAATCATAGCTGTCTCTTTGTTCTATCATGCGGTAAAGAGTCATCACATGATATCTTGTTCTGGAAAAGGAAAATCTATCGCGAATTAATGATTGAGGGGATTATACCCTGAAATATCGGTCAACGTCAAGGGAAGGAATGTGCCCGGCATTAAGTAAATATTGAGTAAAAACAGGCAGGTCGTTAGAATGAATTCACAGTTGAACAACCTGCCTGTTGGTTTGTTTCACCAGATACATTTATCTTTATGCTGCATTTAAAAAATTCTCATTGACGCGGTCCCAGTTAATGACTTCGAAAAAAGCCTTTATGTAATCCGGGCGACGGTTTTGATATTTTAAATAGTACGCATGTTCCCATACATCCAGCCCCAACACCGGTGTCTGCCCTTGGCTCAAAGGGCTGTCCTGGTTCGCTGTAGTGGCTATTTCAAGTTTATTATTATCCATCACCAGCCAGGTCCAGCCGCTGCCGAAAAGCAGGGCCGCCCGGGTTGAAAAATCGTCCCTGAATTTTTCAAAGCTACCGAACCGGGCATCTATCGCCTCTTTAACCGCACCCTGCAGCGGGACATCCTTTTTAAGCAGATCCCAGAAAAAACTGTGATTGGAATGTCCGCCACCATGGTTTCTCACGGCCATCCTGATCTCTTCAGGGACTTGGCTCAAATCGGAAACCAGGGCATTGACATCCAGGCCTTGCAGGTCATCATGCCCCTTGAGCGCGGCATTGAGTTTATCCACATAAGTTTGATGGTGTCTGGTATGATGAATTCGCATGGTCTGTTCATCAATAAAGGGTTCAAGTGCATTATATTCATATGACAACGAAGGCAGTGAATGTGACATAAGCCACCTCCTGTATTTTTTATGATATTATTTTGAACGGCATATTGACATGCCGGATAGTCTAAAAAAGAGCAGGATACCTGTCCTGCCCACCATTTAGGAATCGTTACAAGACAACTTGATCTAAATTGTTTCCTAAAGCCCTTAAAAGACCGGACATTTCGAAAGCAAAAGTTCAAGTAAGGCAATGCACAGCTTTGCCCCTAAGTAAGTTTATAGCCGATCCTTACATGGTACTATTCAGTGTAATTACAAAGCTGTCAAAGTCAAGATGGATTGGTTACAGACGGATGTAGATATAGCCGCCGCCGGCATATCCGAAGGGTCTGAAGACGTTGTTATAATTACAGGAGATTCCCCTGTAAAAGGTCTCAAAGGAGATTTGATAGGGCCACTTTTGAACCGGGTCCACATCAAGCATGGTCACCCGGGCCGATGCAGGGTCAAACCCGCCCACCGGTGAAATATGGGGGATATGAAGCTCCGGCAGGAACCGTCCCTGGTTAAAGTGACAGATGATAAGGCAGTCCCCGTTTTTCTCAAACCTTTCCAGGCGGTGATAAAGATCCTTTTTAAACTGTTTGGTCCCACCCGGTTTGGTCACCGCAGACACTGTCTCCACGGATCCATAGGATATCTCACAGTTATCAAGACTCTGCTGGACAACCTGTCCAAGGATTTCCAGCGGCAAGCCCCGTTTGCCGTTGTACCCGTCATCACTCATCCGCTCTTTCCAGTGGGCCGCCGTGACCTTGTCAAGCAGATCGTGCTGGGTCAAAGGTTCCCCCATGGTTTTGCCCTGGTGCTCCAGAAGCGCATTGACCACATTGACCACAGATGCCACGGAGCATGAGGATTCGTGGAACTGCTTCACATGGTATTTAAACAACAGATCCTTTAAGGCATTCCCCGACACCGGATCCGGCTGCTTGATATAGACGGCCCCCGGATTTGAGAATCCCCCAGTTCGGGTCGCTTTTTCAAGATAATACCGGGTATACAGATACAGGCGAATCCCATACCTGAAAATCAGGGCCGCTATCTTCATTATTTTATCTTTGATTGCTGTTTTACCCATGCAGTCCCATCTGATTATCCTGTCAGGATATCCTTTAAATATTGGCCGGTGTAACTTTCTGCGACCCTGGCAACCTTTTCGGGAGACCCTTGGGCCACCAGCCGACCGCCGCTGCTGCCGCCCTCCGGTCCAAGATCCAGAATCCAGTCAGCGGTTTTGATTACATCCATATTATGCTCAATAATGATAATGGTATTTCCGGCCTGGGTAAGGCGGTTCAACACCTTGAGCAGCATCCGGACATCTTTAAAATGCAGCCCGGTGGTCGGTTCATCAAGGATATAAAGAGTATCACCGGTTCCCCGTTTGGCCAGCTCCCGGGCCAGCTTGATCCGCTGGGCTTCCCCGCCGGACAGGGTGGTGGCTGCCTGACCCAGTTTGATATAGGACAACCCCACATCCATGAGGGTATCCAGGATATGGACTATTTTCGGGTGGTTTTCAAACAGGTCACGGGCCTGGGTCACGGAGAGATCCAGGATATCGGATATGGAGTGATCCTTGTAGGTGATCTCCATGGTTGCCCGGTTAAACCGCTTGCCCTGACAGATTTCACACGGGACAAAGACATCGGCCAGAAAATGCATTTCCACCTTGATATACCCGTCCCCTTTGCAGGCCTCACACCGGCCGCCCTTGACGTTAAAGGAGTACCGCCCTTTTTTATATCCCCGTGCCTTTGACTCCGGCAGCATGGCAAAGAAATCGCGGATATGATCAAACACCTTGGTATAGGTTGCCGGGTTGCTCCGGGGAGTTCTGCCGATCGGTTTCTGGTCAATATTGATCACCTTGTCCAGAAACGGCAGCCCTTTTATCTTCTTATGGCGGCCCACGGTCATCTGCGACTTGTGGAGGGTGACAGCCAGTGCCGGATAGAGAATCTGGTTGATCAGGGTGGACTTACCCGCCCCGGACACCCCTGTAACGGCCACAAGGAGTCCCAGGGGAATTTTAACGGTGATATTATCCAGGTTGTTTTCACCGGCGCCCACAATGGAGATCCATTTTTGGGGTTTCCTTCTTTTGTCCGGAACGCCGATGGTCTCTTTTCCGGTTAAAAATTGTCCCGTAATGGATGTCGGGTTGTTCCGAATATCCAGGGGCGTTCCCTGTGCCACGATCTGCCCGCCCAAGTGTCCTGCACCCGGACCGATATCGATGATCCAGTCCGATTTTTCCATGGTCTCCTGGTCATGTTCCACAATGACCAGGGTATTACCGATATCCCTGAGGTGATGCAGGGTTTTCAGCAGCTTGAGATTGTCCCGCTGGTGCAGGCCGATGGATGGTTCATCAAGGATATAGAGCACGCCGGTCAGTTCGGACCCCACCTGGGATGCCAGGCGGATTCTCTGGGACTCCCCGCCGGACAGTGTCGGGCCGCTGCGGTCCAGGGAGAGGTAATCCAGTCCCACATTCACCAGGAACCCCAGCCTGTCGGATATCTCCTTGAGAAGCTCCTCGGCAATCAGTTTTTTATTCCCGGCCAGGACAAGCCCGTTGGCAAAATCAAAGGCTTCTTTGACGGTCATGGCCGTGACATCAATGATGGATCTTTTATTGATATGGACATTGAGCACCTCGTCCCGAAGCCGTTTTCCCTGGCAGGAGGGGCAGGTGGATGCCGTCATAAAAGCGGAGTAGTACTTTTTCTGACCTTCGGACTGGGTGGCCTTGTACCGCCGCATCAGGGTGTGGATCAACCCTTCATGGGTGCGGGTAAACTCGCCCTGAATTTTGGCCGAATTCCACGCCACCGTCATCTCCTTGTTGGCAGACCCGTACAAAAGCAAGTCACGGTCTTTTTTCGGCAGTTTGTTCCATGGCTTGTCAAAATCGATTCCCCATTGGGACTCCATGGCCTTAAGCTGGCTCATTCCCCAGGAGTTGTCATTCTGGTATCTTGGTTTCTTGATAAAATAGTTCTTCCAGGGCAGCACAGCGCCCTGCCGGATACTCAGGGTCTTGTCCGGGATAATCTTGTCCCGGTCCATGGACAGCAGGGTGCCGATCCCGTTGCAGTCCGGACACATGCCCAGAGGAGAGTTGAAAGAAAAGAGCTGGGGCGTCAGTTCCGGATAGGCAATACCGCAGCAGGAGCGGGCCTCACTCATTTTCAGATCCTCCCGTCCCAGCATGTGGACAATGATCTGACCATCGCCCAGTTTCAGGGCATTTTCAACCGAATCGGTGAGCCGCTCTGAAAATGCATCGCTTCTCTTTACCACCAGCCGGTCAACCACCACCTCGATATGATGCTTCTTGTTCCTGGCCAGGGTCTGGACATTTCCAAGATCCTGGACCACCCCGTCCACGCGAACCCGGGCATACCCGTCCTTTTTCAACTCATCCAGTTTATCTTTGTGCTCGCCTTTTCTGTTTTCAACAATGGGGGCTAACAGCAGTATCTTGGATTTTTCCGGCAACGCCATGATCTGGGAGACCATGCTCTGGGCATGCCCCCGGCCCACCTTGTTCCCGCATTTGTAGCAGTACTGGGTCCCGATCCGGGCAAAGAGCACCCGGAGATAATCATAAATTTCCGTAATGGTTCCCACTGTGGAGCGCGGGTTCTTGCTGGCAGCCTTCTGCTCAATGGCGATGGTGGGAGACAGTCCCCGGATGGTATCGTACTTGGGCTTTTCCATCTGGCCGATGAACTGACGCGCATAAGAAGACAACGATTCCACATACCGCCGCTGCCCTTCGGCAAAAATCGTATCAAAAGCAAGGCTGGACTTACCGGATCCGGACACTCCGGTGATGACCACCATGTTTTTTTTGGGAATATCCACATCGATATTTTTAAGGTTGTGCTCCCGCGCACCCTTAACGATAATCCGGTCCAGCTCCTTTGATGCGGCCAGGGGGGTATCAATGCCCGAATCATCTTTAAAAGCTGCTGTCATGCCAGTCATGCTGCCGTTTTTCATACGCTTTTTCCTGCTCAAAATCCCGTTCATCTGTTTGCGTTCCAATATCAGAAAACCATAAGCACGGGCCATTAAAAGTAAACCCTAAATCAATAAAGTTCTCAGTGCCCAGTTGTCAGTGGTCAGCAAAAAAAAAATCCAATACGCATGCCCATAAGCCGTTGTCCACTTTATTGCTTTTCTTTTTCGTCATCAGTTTCAAATTTTCACCCAGGTTTGCCCCTGCCATCTAATACCTGACACCTTTATTTTTTAAATTTGATTTTCATGGACATAGTTTGATATGAATCCAGGTATGAAAAACAAGACCTTATACAGCCTGGGATACTCCAGCTGCCCCAATGATACATTTATATTCAAAGCCATTGCCCGGCAGATGATCGATTTGAAAGGACTGGCATTCGATATCGACATAGAGGATGTGGAGACCTTAAACCAGAATGCGGCAAAGAAAAGATACGACATCACCAAACTTTCCGTTGCCGCCCTGGGCAGCATTATTGACAAATATGCCCTGCTGCGGACCGGGGCTGCCCTGGGAAAAGGATGCGGGCCACTGATTGTCAGTCGTCCCAACATGGCACTGGGTGACAAAAAAAGACCCGTTATTGCGGTACCGGGTCTTGGCACAACCGCCTTTCACCTGTTCCGTTTCTATCTGGACGATTGTTTCCCCGGCCAGGATGTTCAGGTGCATCCCATGCCCTTTGACAAAATCATGCCGGCCGTTCTTGAGAAAAAGGCGGACTTTGGCGTGATTATCCATGAAGGCCGCTTTGTTTATCAGGACCTGAATCTGTCGCTTCTGGCTGATCTGGGAGAGTGGTGGGAAGATACCACCGACCTTCCCATTCCCCTGGGATGTATTGCCATCCAGCGGGATATTGATCCTGAAATTGCCTGCACCATCCAGTCTCTAATCGGGCAGAGCATTGACCACGCCTTTTTGCACCCCACAGCGGGAGCTGACTATATCCGGACCTGGGCCCAGGAACTTGACCCGGAGGTGATCCAGCAGCATATTGATCTGTACGTAAATGATTTCAGCAAAGATCTGGGAGATACCGGGGAGAAAGCCATTTTAACTTTTTTTGACAAAGCGGCGCGCGCCGGGCTGATCAAGCCCTTTGACACCCCGCTGTTTGCCTGCTGACATGACAGCTGACGCCAAAAGCCAGGCCCGTTTCTCAGGCATTATTGAGGACACCATTGCCCGCCACCGGATGATTGTTCCCAAAGACCACCTGCTGGCCGCCGTTTCCGGCGGACCCGACTCTGTTGCCCTTGTTTTATCCCTTCTGGAGTTGGCACCAAACTTAAATTTCACCCTCGGTATCGCCCATGTCAATCACTGCCTCAGGGGTGTGGATGCCGACGAAGACGAAGCATTTGTCCGCCGATTGGCAAAGGATCTCAACCTGACATTTCACAACACCGCAGTTGATGTCAAAAAACAGGCCGGCCAGCAGAAAATCTCACTTGAAGAGGCGGGCCGGCATGTGCGCTATGCCTTTTTTAAAGAGCTGTGTGATCGGCATGGGTATACAAAAATCGCCACCGGCCATACCAAAGATGACAATGCCGAACTGGTCCTGATGAACCTGCTGCGGGGCAGTGGCCTCAAAGGGCTGACCGGCATTCCGCCCATTAGAGATTCCAAAGTGATCCGTCCCCTGATCCGGGTCACCAAATTGGAAATTTTTGACTTTCTGAAAACCCGGGGTCAATCCTTCCGACAGGATGACTCAAATTTCGATCCGGCTTTTTTAAGAAACCGGGTCCGGCGCGACCTTTTACCCCGCCTGCAAAAAGAGTATAATCCATCCATTAATGATGCCCTGGACCGGCTCAGCCGGATTCTGCGCCAGGAAGATGATTACCTGGCCACAAAAACCCATGATGCCCTTAAAACCTGCAGATGCACGTCAAAAGAGACATTTATCACCCTTGATATTAAAACGTTGAACAATTTTCATGCAGCTATCCGGGCCCGCGTGGTCCGGCAGGCTATTTTGCAGATAAAAGCGGATCTTAAACGCATTCACATGGGACACCTACAGGATATCCTCGAATTGTGCGTACAGAAATCCGGATTTAAAAGCCTGGATCTGCCGGGACAGATCAGGGTTTACAAATCCGGGGGAACGCTGACGGTTAAAAAAGAAGAGCTGCCCCTGCGCCTGCTTGGGCAACAGGAAAAAGACAAATCCCTAAAAATTGTAAAGGACACGCCTTCAAAGGATTGAGCAATAATTTACAAACCAGGTTGCCTTACACAAAAAGGGTTTAAAGAATGGCAAAGTTTTGCTTGTATAATCAAATTTGATGTTTATATATTAGATAGTTTCAGACAAGGATTGCTTAGAAAACCGAAAGAAAGGAAAAACCTTGAATCAATTTTATAAAAACATTTCTCTTTGGCTGGTGATCATCCTGATGATGGTCATGCTCTATAACATATTTAATCAGCAGCAGACCGGCCAGATGGATGTCGGCTATTCCGAGTTTCTAGCCATGGTGGAAAACGGCCGGGTACAGAGTGTAGTTATCCAGGGCCAGGAGCTTTACCTGACAGACAGTTCCGGGTCCCGGTTTAAAAGCTTTGCCCCGGACGACGGCGAGCTGATCAGCTTTTTGCGGACCAACGGGGTTGCCATTAAAGCCAAGCCACCGGCTGAATCATCATGGTTCATGTCCATTGTTGTCTCCTGGCTGCCCATGATTGTTCTGATCGGCGTATGGATCTTTTTCATGCGGCAGATGCAGGGCGGTGCCGGCGGCGGCAAGGCGCTTTCTTTTGGTAAAAGCCGGGCCCGGTTGATCGATGATAAAGGTGAAAAAGTTACCTTTGCCAATGTACAAGGTATTGACGAGGCAAAAGAAGAGCTCACCGAGGTGGTTGAATTTTTAAGAAACCCCTCTAAATACACCCGGCTTGGGGGACGTATTCCCAAGGGTGTCCTTTTAGTCGGTAACCCGGGTACGGGCAAGACCCTGCTTTCACGGGCCGTGGCCGGTGAGGCCGGCGTGCCTTTTTTCACCATATCCGGTTCCGATTTTGTTGAAATGTTCGTGGGTGTGGGCGCTTCCCGGGTAAGGGATTTGTTTGCCCAGGGCAAGAAAAATGCGCCCTGTATCATCTTTATTGACGAGATCGATGCTGTGGGACGGCAGAGAGGGGCCGGCCTTGGCGGCGGTCATGATGAACGCGAACAGACCTTGAACCAGCTTCTGGTGGAAATGGACGGATTTGAATCCAATGAAGGCGTTATCCTGATGGCGGCCACCAACCGGGCGGATGTTCTGGATCCGGCCCTGCTGAGACCGGGCCGTTTTGACCGCCAGGTGGTTGTGGACATGCCGGACATTAAAGGCCGTGAAGGCATCCTGCGGGTCCACATGAAAAAAACCCCTCTGGCAAAGGATGTTGATCCTGTTATCCTGGCAAAGGGAACACCGGGATTTTCCGGTGCCGACCTTGAAAACCTGGTAAATGAAGCCGCGCTTCTGGCAGCCAAACGGGATCATGAAAAATTGACCATGAAAGACTTTGAAGATTCCAAAGACAAAGTTTATATGGGGCTTGAGAGAAAATCCAAGGTTATCAAGGACGATGAAAAAAAGACAACCGCCTATCACGAGGGTGGCCATGCACTGGTGGCAAGATTTCTGCCCTACACCGATACCGTCAACAAAATCACCATTATTCCCAGAGGCAGGGCAGCCGGTGTCACCTGGTTTTTGCCTGAAGAGGGGGATTTTAAATACAAAGACCAGCTTGAAAACGAACTGGCCATTGCATTTGGCGGACGGGTGGCTGAAGAGATTATTTTTAAAAGAATCAGCACCGGTGCGTCCAATGATATCAAGCAGGCTACCAAACTGGCCAACAGAATGGTCAGAACCTTTGGTATGAGTGACAACCTGGCCCCGCTCTCCTATGAAAACCATGATGACAATATTTTCATTGGCCGGGAAATGACCCAGGCAAAAGACTACTCCGAGGAAACAGCCAGGAAAATTGATGCGGAAGTGGCATTGATCATCGACCGGGCCTACCAGACGGCCAAAGAAGTTCTGGAGGAAAATGTTGATATCCTCCATGCACTCACCGATCTGCTGATTGAAAAAGAGACCGTGCTCGGCCCGGAACTGGATGACCTGATCGCCGCCATGCGGCCCGATTTCGATTTCTTTGGCAAGAAAAACGTTTTTACGGCGCCTGAGCAGCCGGTTGAACCAGAGCCCAAAGAAGAGGACCCGGAAGATGTGGTCATCATGGATGACGATGATGATGACCTGCCGGATGATCCCGAAGACATTGTTGATATTAGTTCAGATAAAAAAGACCCTGAATAGGAAATATTGGTAATGCCGCCGCATACACTTAAGTTTGGCAGGTTCTGCCTTGAATTTGGACCTGCCACCTGTATCATGGGAATTCTCAATGCCACGCCGGATTCTTTTTCCGACGGAGGACGGTTCAATTCATTTGAAACCGCTGTGGCCCAGGGGCTTAAACTGGTTAAAGACGGTGCCCATATCCTGGATATCGGGGGGGAATCCTCCCGTCCCTTTGCCGAACCGGTCTCGGAACAACAGGAGTTGGACCGGGTAATTCCGGTCATTGAAAACCTGGCCAACAAGATTGATATACCCATCTCCATTGATACGGTAAAGGCCGTAGTGGCAAAAGAGGCCATCAACGCCGGCGCCGCCATCATTAACGACATCTCCGCATTTGAAAAAGATCCGGCTATGGTTGATGTGGCTCTTGAAACAGGGGCACCGGTAATTCTCATGCATATGAAGGGAACACCTGAAACCATGCAGGTCAACCCGGATTACGATGATCTTATGCTGGAAATTTCCCAATACCTTGAAGAGCGGGCATCCTTTGCCCTAAAAAAGGGGATCCAAAAGTCCCGTATCATTCTTGATCCGGGAATTGGATTCGGCAAAACCATTGAACACAACCTGGTATTGATCAACCATCTGGACAAAATCTGTGACCTGGGATTTCCGGTGCTGATGGGGCCTTCCCGCAAATCCTTCATTCAAAACATCTTAAGCAAAAACAGCGCATCAAAAGTGGGCTCCGACGACATACGCACAGAATACGGCACCATGGCCGCGGTGGCCGCATCCGTAATGAACGGTGCCCATATCGTGAGGGTTCATGATGTTGAAAAAGCCAACTCCTTTACCCAAATCATCGACGCCATCCGGAATGCTTAAGAAACGCCCGATTTTAATCTCGGCGTTGTCTCTTTTATGTTTTGTGATGATATTCCACAGCTGCACGACCGAGCCGGTTGAAACCGACCTGCTGCTGCCGGTGAAATTTTCAAATCTCCCGGACAATATGGTCCTGACCCATTTTCATACTGACAAAATTGAAATTAAAATCCAGGCAAAACCCGAACTTGTCGATCAGATCAACAAAGAGAACATTCACTATACCATTGACCTTTACACCGACCTTGAATTTGACCCGGCCGGTGATTCAACTTCCATCGAACCCGGAGCCTACCTCATCCCCCTGGAAAAGAAACGGATTCCCCTGAAACCGGAAATCCGGCTGTTGAGCATCAACCCGTCCTATATCAGTGTTCAGCTGGAAAAAAAGGCCAGCAAAAAATTAAAGGTAACGGTTCCCTACATTGGCCAACCGGCCAAAGGATATATCGCCCTTGAAGCTGCCACAGAACCCGCCAGTGTTGAGCTGACCGGTGCTGCCCCGCTGATCCAGTCCATCACTGAGCTTAAAACAAAGCCCATTGATATTTCCAATGCCAGCGAACCGTTTAAGAAAAAAATCCCCCTTGACCTGGAAGATCCCTCAATTATTCCTGCATCCAATCCCATTGTCATTGTCACGGTGCCGGTCCAGCAGCAGCTGGTCGCCAAAACCATAGAGAACATTCCCATACAGGTATGGAACACCACACAGGCCGTGAGCATCGAACCGTCGCAGATCAGTGTCAAAATCAAGGGTCCCTTTGAAACACTGAGTAATAAAAACGTACTTGAACGGATATATTCGTTTATTGATCTCAAAGGCTTGAAACCTGGCGTTTACGCCCGTCATGCCTATGTAAACATTCCCGTGGGCCTGATGATGACAGAAGCGGTTCCCCAGGTGTTTACCGTAAAAATAGAACACCCCCCGGTGGTGGAAAAATAAAAAAAGGAGACTTTATGCTGCTTGTAATTGATGTGGGAAACACAAATACGGTGATCGGTGTTTTTATAGAGGATTCCCTGGTCCATGACTGGCGGATCACAACCATCCGGGATACCACGGCAGATGAATTCAATGTGCTGGCCAATGCCCTGTTTAACGACAAGGGGCTGGACCGCTCCGCCATCAGCCAGACCATTATATCATCGGTGGTGCCGGCGGCCGTTCCTATTTTAAACGCCTTTTGCCAGCGCTATCTGGGGCATGATCCCATATGGATCAATCCGGATTCCGTTAAAAAGCTGATGCCGATTCTCTACAACAACCCCAATGAAGTGGGCGCAGACAGAATCGTCAATGCCGTGGCAGCCTACGACAAATATAAAACCGCCATGATAATTATCGATTTCGGTACTGCCACCACCTTTGATGTCATCTCCCAGAAGGGCGAATATCTGGGCGGGGCCATTGTACCCGGCGTCATGATCGCCTCGGAAGCTCTTTTCCAAAGGGCATCCCGGCTGCCGCGGGTGGAGATTTTTAAAGCCCCGGAATCGGTGATCGGAAAGGACACCATCGAAAGCATTAAATCGGGTATTATTTACGGCAATGCCGCCATGGTGGACGGCATGGTGGAACGCATGTCAAAAGAGATGGGCGAAACTCCCAAAATCCTGGCCACAGGCGGACTTGCCCCCCTGATATCCGAACTTTCCAACACCATTGAAAAAGTGGAACAGTCCCTGACCCTGGAAGGATTGCGCCTGATATACAACTCCCTTGAAGACTAACCCGGGATATATGTCACATGCGTCACCCGCAAAGTGAACACCTGGCCTACACGCCCATCAGCCGTTTGGATATTAAATTCTTCATCACTTACCTGGCAGACCCGGCCCACACCCACTACCTGCCCTACAAGGCGCCTTACCCCACCGGTCTGGCCGTAGAGTGGGCCGCTAAAAGAATCTGGCACGGGGATAAACACGATTTTAGCACCTATGTTCTCCATGATAAAAAAACCAGCGAAAGAATCGGTTTCTGCGGCCTGGAACATGTCCGCAACACCCGGTTTATTGACATCCGGTACGGTCTGATAAGGGATGCCTGGCAAAAAGGCCTGGCATTCGAGGCAGGCACCACGCTAATTCATCATGGCCATTTCAACCTGGATCTGGATATTATCTAAGGTGCGGCAGTCCCTGAGAATAAACCTTCCATCGCCATCTTGCAAAAGCTTGGGATGACGCCCGATCCGACCTTTGATGCTTACGGCGATGTTGTGGATTCTTTTTCAATAAAAAAAGAGGTCTATTGACATTCCACACCCGGTTCTATAGTGATGAAGAATAGTATATCCTTCAGGAGAAACCGTTATGGAACCCATAAAAAAACGAATCCCTCTCCTCCTTATCTGTCCTGTGGTCATCTTTTTGTCATGCACCCTCTTGTTGCCCCCACTATGTTCTGGCAGTGATGACAGCGAGTGGCAGGTGATTGTCGAGGATGAACCACAGCAAATTCCCACAAGCCCCGCTGGTCCCCAAAAAACTATTACCACCCCGTCCCAGGCTGCTGTTTCAATGCAGGCCACACCTCAAAAAGCCGCCCCCGGCAGCATCGTCACCATCACCATCCAGGTGCCGGGGAGTATAAAAAGCAACATCGGCCGCGTTGATATTAACTGCCCTGACGGGACCTTTATTGCCTCGGCATCGGGCAGCGAATACCGGTATTTCTGGCAGATTCCCAAACACCTGAAGAAATCGGTTCAAATTACCTGTACAGTACTGGCCAAAAAAAAAGATCCACACGGACGGGCCATTGTAATCGCCTCCGGTGCCACACTGGTTGAGATCATTAACCTGTCCCTTTCCTTTCGTGCTGAAAGGTATACCCACCCTCTTTCCAAGCCCAGCCGCTTTGAAGCTGTTATTCGCGGCGGCACACCGCCCTATGCCTGCACCTGGTTTTTAGGGGGACCCAGCAAGACCGGGAAAGTTACCAAGTCCGGAATAAAAATCTATTCATCAACAATGGTGCACACCTGGAAAAGAACCGGTCGCTACCGGGTCGGGGTCACCTTTACCGATGCCAACGGTTTTACCCGGACCCGTGAAGCAACCATAAACATCCACGATCTGTCCCTGGTTGCCGGCATCTCAGCACAACAAACCCGGCCCAAAGAAGACGTCGCTGTCACCATGCAGGCCTCCGGCGGGAAAGGGCCCTATGTTTTTACGCTGGATTGCGGAAATCAGGGGGCGTCACCCGGTATCAGCGCACCCGGAATGAACGCGGTCAGGCAGACCTGCTCCTATGCAAAACCCGGACTGTACCGGATAGAGGCAAGTGTCACAGATGCTTATAACACCAGGGATTTTAAAGCGTTCGGGGTCCGGGTCAAAGGCGGATTTCTGATGTTGCTAAACGGTGGTTATCATGAGGCTGGGGAAGATGTTAAATTGACCGTGTATATTCACTACCTCGTGGCCCCTTTTACCTTGAATGTCACCTGGGGTCATGACGGCAGTGAAAAAATCAGTGGCATTTACAACAAGACCCACTATTTTCATCATGTATTTAAAAAGGCCGGGAAATACGCGATCCAGGTAACGGCCAAAGATGCTGAAGATGCTTTGGCATCAGCAGGGATGACCATTGCTGTGGAGAAAAAGGATCCCCCCTGTAAATGCCGCTCAAATGAAGTCAACTGCGGATCAGGCCTCTGCTGCAGCCCAAAGGATTTCCCCTGCTGGAACATGCCGGCCATAAAAAAGGCCATAAAAAACGGAAAATGCCGGGGTATCTGTGAATAGCCGAGCGGCGGATAAACATGACAGGCACATGGCAAAAATGTCAGAATTGACAATCTTTGCCATGTGTTTCAAACATATCAAAACCGTCAGGCAAGCCCGCCGCCATCCACGGTCAGGTTGGCACCGGTCACCCATTGTGACATGGGACCTGCAAAGAACAATACTGCCATGGCAATATCCCCAGGGGTTCCCACCCGGCAAAGCGGTCTGTCCGCAGCTTCCTTCATGAAACTTGCATCGTCCTGCCCCAACTGCCTTGCCTCATCATGGAGCAGCGGGGTATCAATATCCCCGGGGCTGACAGAATTGACCCGGATGCCCTGGGGACCGTGATCAATAGCCATGGCCCGGGTCATATTGACAATCCCGCCCTTGGCGGCACAATAGGCCACAGCCTTGTCCCCGCCTTTAAGCCCCCAGCCCGACCCGGTGTTGATGATGCTGCCCCCGCCGTTTTTCGCCATCACCGGTATTGTATATTTCGAGAGCAGATACGCCCCTTTCAACGTGACGTCAACGACGATGTCCCACTCATTTTCTTCAAGGTTTTCAACGGTCTTCCGCTTGATTACCCCGGCATTATTGAACAGCACATCTATCCTTTGATACCTTGTCTCAACAGCTTCTATGGCAGCCCGGCACTCTTTTTCAGATGTTACATTACATTTGATAAAAAAGGCCTTCCCCCCCTGATCTGATATTGCTTCAATGGCTTCTTGCCCCTTTTCTTCATCAATATCCAGTATCACCGAGACCGCCCCTTTTTCCGCCAGCAATTGGGCCGTACCAAACCCGATGCCTGAAGAACCGCCGGATATGACGGCTATTTTTCCGGTCAGATCCACCAACGGATCTGTTTTTATCTCTCCCATTTCATGCTCTCCTGTTTTATGTTTCACCGCTGCCATTGGCAGCCCGATCTATTTTGCAACAATAAACCTATTATTCATCTGCCTGCCATGAAATGCAATGATTATGCCAGACCAACAGGGCTTTTCTTATTAGGGGCAAGCTTGACCCGTGAACCCTATCTGCGCTATAAATTCATGATATCGACTTCACACGGATGAATTAAAAACGAAAGAACAACATCATGAATCTGATATTCCGACTCTGCACCATATTTATCCCGACCCTGCTGTTTTCCTGCCTGAGTATGGGACCGGCGTTTGCCCTTGACCCATCCGAAGTAATGGTCATCGCCAATATGAATGCCTCCCAAAGCAAGGGTATAGCTGTTTACTACATGGAAAAAAGGCAGATCCCCAAAGAGAATCTGGTCATGCTTTTTATTACCGACAAAGAGACCTGCACACGTGAATCTTACGAAAAAAAGGTGATTCCCCCCATTAGGCGGGCACTTGCGAAGAATCCGGACATCCGGGCCCTGGTCACTTTGTTTGGACTGCCGCTGCGGATCGCCTCCCCCGGCCTGACACCTGAAGAACAGTCAAAGGTCAACCGGGTGATGGCGCAGAAGAAAAAATTGGAGAACCAGCTCAAAGGCCAGAAGAATAGTACCAGACAAAAAACAGACGCTGAACTCAAGCGGCTAAACAAGCGCCTTGCCCAACTGAGACAGCAAACCGACAAGGTGGCCTCGTTTGATTCTGAACTGATGCTGGTGAAAAAAAAGGAGTACCGGTTAAACATGTGGCTTCAAAACCCCTATTTTCTGGGATGGGGGGGAAAAAAACACCCATCAAGAAATCCGAAGTTCTCATGGTCAGCCGCCTGGACGGGGCCACATCCGGTATTGTCAAACGGATCATTAACGACAGTATGGAAGCGGAAAAAGAGGGGTTGGCCGGGCACGCCTATTTTGATGCCAGATGGAAAGAACCAAAAGACAAAAAGGTAACCGGTTACGCCCTGTATGACCGGTCTATCCATCAGGCTGCCAAAAACCTGTCCAAAAGGTCATCCATGAAAATAATTCTGGATGATACCCAGGCCCTGTTCCGGCCGGGAGAGAGCCCGAACGCAGCCCTTTACTGCGGGTGGTACAGCCTGGCAAAATATATTGACGCCTTTACCTGGCAAAAGGGATCTGTGGGATTTCATATTGCCAGTGCCGAGTGCACAACCCTGAAAAAAAAGGACAGCCAGGTCTGGTGCAAAAAAATGCTTGATAACGGCATTGCTGCCACCATAGGTCCCGTGGGCGAACCCTATGTTCAGTCATTTCCCATGCCTGAAATATTCTTTGATTTCCTGGCCGAAGGGTACCTGGCCCTGGCGGAGTCCTATCTGGTGAGCCTTCCCTACCTGTCCTGGAAAATGGTCCTGGTGGGAGACCCGCTGTATCGGGTAAACCTGGTGGATAAAAAACCGTCATGAGACTGATAAGACTGCTAAAAAACGACCTGGCAAAAGAGGTCACCACCTGGGTGAAAAAAGATTTGATCACCCCGGTCCAGGCCCGGAACATCTGTCATGAGTACGGGATCGATTATAACAATCCCTCCCGGCACTCCTACGGCTATTATATCCTTGCCACACTGGGATACCTTTTTATGGGCCTTGCCTGTATCACTTTGATCGGGGCCAATTGGGAATCCATCCCCCGTGCAGTACGAATGATCTGCCTGATTACAGCAACCCTGGGTGTGCAGACGGCCGGCATATACCAATACAGACAAGACAAGGTCGCTTCCGCCGTGGGGTTCCTCTTTTTGGGATCACTTCTTTACGGTGCCTCCATCATGCTGATCGCGCAAATTTACCATATCGGTGAGCACTATCCGGACGGTATCTTCTGGTGGGCCATGGGGGTGCTTCCCCTGGCGCTGCTGGTCAAAAGCAGTGTCTTAATGATGCTGGCCGCAGCCTTAGGATCTCTCTGGTTTTTCACCCAGGCCTCTTTGAATTATTTCCCGGGAATGTTTCCCTTGTTCCTTTTCGCCATGGCATGGCATGTCTTTAAGGTCAAACAGAGCAATATCCTTTTTTTATACCTTGTGGCGGGAACAGCAACCTTTCTTGAATACAGCCTCTCATGGATCATTGGAACACCCCACAGGTTTTCAGTGGAGATCGACAACCTGATACTTGGTTTTAGCATCTTTATTTTATTTCACGGATTATCCAAATGGCTGTCCACAAGGACGGAACCGTTTATCAAAGACTATGCTGCCCTGCTCTCTGTCTGGTCGCTGCGGTTCTTTTTATTGTCCCTGTTTGTTTTCAGCTTCAAGGATCCCTGGCAGGAGGTTTTGTCGGCCCAATGGCAGATGCCGGCGCTTGTCGGGGCCATCACTGCCGTGCTCTGCGTTTCATCTATTTTATTATCAAAAAAAGCTGCCAATAAAGTGCCGGTTGTAAATATCATTTTATCTGTCCTTCTGGGTTCACTGTTTTTTATATCCGTCGGTCAAACACCGCCCCAGACAGTGGTATATCTCCAGATCGCCACCAATTTCATCCTGATTATTACAGGTATCACACTGATCATAACCGGTATCCGGTCTTCGGTATCCCACTTTTTTTTCCTGGGTGTAATCACCATCCTTTTAACGGGACTGTGCCGCTACATCGACCTTGTGGGCGATTATATCGGCGCTGCTATTTTGTTTATCATCTTTAGCATTATCCTTTTAACCACGGCAAAATTCTGGAAACACCACCACCGGAAAGGAAAAGATCATGGCAGATAAAAAGATTTTTGCGGGACTTATCTGTGTTATCTGTTTCCAGATCCTGATTCTGGGCAGTGTCTATTTAAACGCGGTCTACCCCTTGTGGACAGGAAAATCCATCTTATTGAAAACCGTTCCCATTGACCCAAGAAGCATGTTCCGGGGCAATTATGCAAGACTGCGGTACGATATTTCACAGATTCCGGCCAAAGATGTGAACCACCTTTTATCCCCCCGCCACGGTGAAGTGATCTATGTCAAACTGGCGCCTGGAAAAAACAACACCTTCAGGTATGATGGTGTCTCAATAAAAAAGCCTTCAGCCCAGCTGTTTTTAAAAGGCCGGATCCAGTCCGGATATCACCGGACATCCGGGAGCTATAGGGTACGATACGGCATTGAAGCCTTTTTCGCCCCCAAAGCCAAAGCACTGGCGCTGGAAAAGACCCTGCGCCACACTGCCGTGGCAAAAATTTATGTGGCCAAAAACGGGAAAGCCGCGTTAAAGGAAGTTATTGATGGATCTGACGGCTAAACAACATATAAACCTACTGTTTGCCCAATGGCAGGGTTCCGGGCCTGATAATATTTTGTTCTACGGCGCAAAAACGATACAGGACCGCCTTGATAGGTTATCCTTTCATGAAGTACCGGTTCCCAGGGAAAAAAAACTTTCCACTAAAAACAACATCATGGGATACGAGGATATCCTGGCCCAGGCATCTGAATGCCGCACATTGATTGACAAACATCGCCCCAGGACACTTTTAACCATTGGCGGGGACTGCGGGGTTGAACCGGTGCCGGTCTCTTATCTGAATCATTGTCTTTCAGGGGACCTTGCCCTGGTCTGGGTTGATGCCCATGGGGATTTGAACACTCCCCAGACATCCCCTTCCGGCCATTTTCACGGCATGCCGCTGCGAACCATCTGCGGTGATGGAGACCCATCCATCCTTGATACCTGTTTTTCAACACTTGATCCAGGGCAGGTGATTCTTGCCGGCGCCAGGCAATTTGATCCGCCGGAAAAAAAATTTATCAGGGACAGCCAGATCACATGCCTGTCCTGTGATTCCCTTGAACGGGACAGGGGTGCTATTGCGGATCTGATCATGAAAAAAGGATTCCACAATGTCTATATCCACATTGACCTGGATGTCCTTGATCCTAACACCTATACAAACATCAAGCATCCCACCCCCGGCGGAATCAACATTGAGACACTGGCGGACCTGATCCGAGACACCCGGGATCGCCTGAACATTGCCGGGGTGGGTATTGTTGAGTTTGTACCGGATGGGACATCCGGGTTGGCTGAAATTGAACAGGTCCTTCAATTATTCAATGTTTGAACAAACACAGGTGGCTCGTTCAACCACCAATTAATAATTCAAAGGAGCCATCATCATGAAAACCATCGGACTGATCGGGGGCATGAGCTGGGAAAGCACCGCCCATTATTACGCCCGGTTGAACACCGGTATCAAGCAGGCTTTAGGCGGCCTGCATTCAGCAAAAATCCTGATGTACAGCCTGGACTTCGGGCCCATTGAAGCGCTCCAGAACAAAGGGGACTGGCAAAAACTTGCCGCCATCATGGTGGATGCTGCCCAGCGTCTTGAAGCCGGGGGTGCCGACTTTATCCTGATCTGTACCAACACCATGCACAAACTGGCGCCACAGGTGAGTGAAGCCATTGATATTCCGCTGCTCCATATTGCCGATGCCACTGCCGCAACCCTTGTGGATGACCGGATAAGCGCGGTGGGGCTTCTGGGAACCGCCTACACCATGGAACAGCCCTTTTACAAGCAACGGCTGACCCATGACCACGGTCTTCGGGTCCTGGTGCCGGATACGGATGACAGGGCTGACATCCATAGAATTATCTATGGTGAGCTATGCCGGGGAACCATCCTGCCGGATTCAAAAAAACGCTATATAGAGGTTGCCCGCCGCCTGGCAGAAGACGGGGCACAGGCCATTATCCTGGGATGCACGGAAATAGGGATGCTTCTAAAACCGGGAGATACGGATATACCGCTTTACGACACTACTGAAATTCATGCTGACAAGGCTGTTGAATGGGCCTTAAAAGGATGAAGGATGAAGAATGAAAAAGCATAACCGGATAGAGACGAATTAACAAATGGAAACGAACCGGCTGTTTTATTATCTGTTCAAAGGAATTTCCTGGACCTGCATAGGGATCATTTTCTACCAGATATTTTGTATGAAGGGAATCTGACCTGCCGACTTCAGGGGCAGTCTGCTCTTCAAAATCATACCGCTGTTTTTCGGCTATTATCTTTTTGACACACTGTCCCGACGTTTTAAATAACAATAGCTGGTTCCCGCACCATAATCCAATATTCAGTTCGCGTTAAAGGTTCCATAAATGAGGCTGCCGCTTTGTAACCAAGCCCCCTGTAAAAACTCATGTTACGCTGTGTAAATGTCTCAAGCCAGGTCGGCACGCCAAGCGGATCTGTCTTTTCAAAAACCGGGGTGATTAAGGATGCGCCCATCCCTTTTCCCTGAAACTTAGGATCTATCCCCACAATGGAAAGATACCAGGATGAATCGTCAATGATTGAAGCGGATCTTTGGGACATGAAATCAACAATTTCAAGATAGGTCTCAAGGCTTTTTGCCCCCATATCTTTATATATAAATGACTTTTTCTCTTCAGACCGCCTGCGTTCCAGGGTGCCATCCAGCGGCTTTGACCATATTGCGGCCCCGGCGGTGCCGGTCTTTGAAACAACCAGTTCACCGTATGTTGCCGCCTCTGTCATTGAATATGACAGATACCGGAGCATTCCTTCCTGCTGTGTCACTTTCCCGGTATCAATCGATGCCTCCATGGCAATATAAAAGGCATCATCCCCAAGTGCATGGTAGAGCGATTGCGCGTATTCCCGATTTTTCATATCTATCCATCTTGTTCATTATTCACAATATCGGCGCCCAGCCTAACAGGTTTATGGGGTAAGATAAAGAGATATCGATGCGCTGTTTTCCATATTATTATTGATTTATTTTCCTGTTTCATCCAGAATGCAGCCGCCATCCGGAAACCTGAACTGACACAGGACAATGGAAAAATAAATTGCTGAAAAACGAAATCAAAAAACTGTTACAACTGTCGGCCCCTATTTGCGTGGGGCAGCTGGGGCAGATGGCCATGTCCGTCACGGACAATATTATGGTGGGAAAAGTCGGAGCCCAGGCCCTTGCGGCCGCCTCCCTGGCCAATGCCCTGTTCATGCTGATCATGGTCGTGGGATTCGGCATCACCATTGCGGTGACGCCTCTGACCGCCATGGCATATGGGGCGGGGCGCCACAAGGAATGCGGTATTGTCCTGCGCCAGGGGCTGCTGGTGAATATGTTTTTTGGTGTTCTGTTCTGCATTGTCACCTTTGTCCTGGCAGATGGTATCCAATTCATGAACCAGCCCCGTGCCATTGTGGAGCCGGCGACACTTTATATGAAAGTTCTCGGGCTCTCTCTGCTTCCCATGATGCTGTTCCAGACATACCGCCAGTTTGCCGAAGGGGTCAGTTTTTTAAAACCTGCCATGCTGATCACCCTTGTGGCCAACCTGGTGAATATCCTGGCCAACTGGCTGTTCATTTATGGAAATCTGGGTCTGCCGGCCATGGGTGTTACCGGGGCCGGTATTGCCACCATCAGCTCACGGACTTTTATGGCCGCAGCCCTGGTGGCCGTCATCCTGCGATCACCTAAAATGAAACCGTTTGACCCGACCTTAAATTACCGAAAAATTGATATCCCTATGATCAAAAAACTGCTGTCCATTGGCATTCCCGCAGGATTCCAGTATTTTTTTGAAGTCAGCGCCTTCTCCATTGCCTCAATCATGGTGGGGTGGATGGGAACCATTGCCCTGGCCGCCCATCAGGTCGCCTTAAACCTTGCATCCATCTCCTTTATGGTGGCGCTGGGAATTTCTGCGGCCGGGACCATCCGTGTGGGCAATGCCATGGGAAAACAGGACATGATCGCCACCCGCCGTGCCGGTTTCGGGTCTCTTCTTTTGTGCGGTGCTTTCATGGGGCTGGCCGGACTTATTTTTATCGCGTTTCGAACCTTCTGGCCCACTCTCTACATCAGTGAAAAAGAGGTTATTGATATCAGTGCAGGGCTTCTCATTATCGTGGCGTTTTTCCAGATATCGGATGGCACCCAGGCTGTGGGGCTGGGAATTTTACGCGGCATGACCGACATGAAGATCCCCACCGTGATCACCCTTGCCGCTTACTGGGTCATGGGTCTGCCTTCGGGCTATATACTGGCCTTCCCCATGGGCATGGGCATTTACGGTATCTGGTACGGGCTTTTAATCAGCCTGACGGCATCGGCCCTGTTATTGACGATCCGGTTTCACTTTAAAACCCGGAAAAAAGAAGGCCTTGAGGCTTAGTGAGTTCTGAAAGCTAAAAAATAATTCAGCAAACAGGTGCATTGTGATCAAATACTATTCAATTTGAATCAGAAAATCCGCGATCCCCACCTTCTTTTTAATCTGGCCCTCTTTGTGCAGAATCGATTCGGTCTGCTCCCATCCTGCTGTATCAATGTGACCGATCCGCACCCCCGGGTCCGGTTGAACCAGTCTGCGTGTGGCGTCAAGCTGTTTTTTGCGGATATCGTCGTTGATTCCACCGTCCCGTTTTTTTACCGCTGCAAGCACGGATGCGGTATTTTCAGGATTCATGGCTGCGTCCCAGCCATCCAGTAGTGCCGATAGAAACGCATCGACCTGTCTGGGTTGTTTTTCCACCATGGTCTTTGTGGTGATTACCGAGTTGGCGACAAAACTGACACCAAAATCTTTGGGGTTCAAAAAACGAACCGCTTCCCCCTCTTTCATCAATTTATCTTCGTAACTGACCCCTTGTGAATTCCGGTAAACCGGCCACAGATCGGCGTTTTTTCTGAAAAAGGGCAGTGCGTTGCCCTGAACGCTCAAGAGGGTGACATCCTTTTTCCCCAGATCTCCTTTGGCCAGCAGGGTCGTCATGATGGCATCGTCATTCCCCCCAAAGGTGACCCCGATCCTTTGGCCCTTTAAATCCGCCAGGCTTTTAATTTCAGGCTGGGTTGCCCGGTATATCCACTGCAGGGGGTTGGCCTGGAAAATCTGGGCAATCACAACAATCCGGGCCCCTTTTTCAAGGGCCAGGATAACCTGATCTGCCGAGGCCACCCCGAAATGGGCCCGCCCAAGCTCAAGTTCCCGGATGGCATTAATGCCTACGCCCCCGGCCTTTACCTCTACTTTAAGTCCCTGTTTT
>CAZLTD010000098.1:0-23206 GCA_964562385.1 uncultured Desulfobacula sp. | reverse complement strand
TCTCAAACAGCACGTCATTTGACGCTGCGCTTCATTAAAAATCTCTAAGAAAATGTGGCTCTGATGACGGCTCACAGATTACCCGACCCTATCGTAAGTTTTGAATATCCCTGCCATTTCGAACATAGGAAAAAAACTATGACGCCTAGTGCATTGGTGTTTGCCTTGCCGGGCGCCAATCAGGTGGTCATTTTGCTAAAAATTCTTAACGAAACGGAATGTGAAGAACGACAAGCTGTGTGAGGACCCGCTGGACCGGAGTTCTTGACTGTTAATGGAGTAAGTTTAGAATTTATCAAAATGATCAACCGGCGCCGGTAAGGCGAACGCCCCGAAACGGGTATTTCATCTATCCACATTACCTTGAGAC
The DNA here is from genome assembly GCA_964562385.1 of uncultured Desulfobacula sp. Taxonomy (GTDB): domain Bacteria; phylum Desulfobacterota; class Desulfobacteria; order Desulfobacterales; family Desulfobacteraceae; genus Desulfobacula. The sequence goes on along the minus strand of CAZLTD010000098.1, from coordinate 22,836 downwards.
AATTCTAACTATTGCATTGCATGAATGGACAATCTGAATGGACTTGCATTCTTAAGATTTAACTTTATGGGAAACAATCATCCCCGACCAGGGGATATTGGAAAATTCTTAATTATTGATAAATTGTGAATCAGCAATGGTAAGGAGAGGCTGCCGGAACGAGTAAAGGGCTTCCTTATTTTAAAACAGCTGAATTTTATGAAAGCAAGAATTGAACGTCTCTATACCCTTTCTGCAACCCGTTTTCATAGGTCCGCTCGGTCACCTGGATCCAGTTTGATGCATCAATGGTCATGACTGTAGAAGAACGGGTGCCGTAGGTAGGACTTTCAATAAAAAGCGGTGACAGCATCCGCTCCATCGCAAACCCGACCCCGGTATCCGGAAGCAAGTGATCTTCTGGTTTTTTACGGTCTGTCAGCAGGGATAATAAAGATGTGTGCAGCGGCTCTTCATCAATACATTTTTCAAGAGCGTTCTTACCTTTTTCCACCTTAGGCCAGGCAGAATCCAGGAAGCGGTTGGAAAGCCCGTGTATACCCGGTGAAACCTTTTGAATTTCGTTTGACACGTTGGAAAAACAGAAAAGATCATTCCGGTCACCGTATAGCAGGTTATAACCGTTATATTTTTCAGCGCTCCTTTGTAATTGTTCACCAAATTTTGCACAGGAAATCTGCGAATCTAAAAAGTCGACTATGATTTCGCCTCTTGAGACGGCAGACGGCTTTATCCCGGCTGGATTCCTGAAATTGGTCAATGCGGCAAAGCGACCTGCCCGCGTGACGCCAAACCATGTCCCTCCCCGTTCCAGATCTTTTCCTGCCAGCAGATCCGGGCAGTTTTTCCAGAAATGCATGGGGGCCGTGGGGCGGGCATAGAACTCATCCCGGTTGGCTGCCAGCACCAGGGGATATTTTTCTGAAATTTGGTGTGCAAAAAGAATCAGGCACATGATGCCTCTCAAGATTACCTAAACAGCATGGCAAATTAAGTTTAATTTATAAATAATTAAATACTAAAAATACTCAGAAATTCGATAGTAGTGATAGCCAATTCTTTTTTTATTTGTCAAGTCATTTACCCTGAGACAATATAAGAAATTAAGCACCATCTGCATCATCAATGCATCGCAGCAACACATACGCAGGTTAATTTTCAAACCACAGATCAAACAAAAGCAGTAACTCCTTTTTAGTGATATTTTGCATCAACCGTCTTTGTTTGATTCGCTGTTATAACCAACTGCAATATTAGATTAATTCCATTCAACAGCGAACAACATGACATACGATTTAGTTTAAGGCAAAGGTGTAATACTAATTATATATTGTACATTTCCAAGGATTTAGAGTAGAATATTTTCTGAAGAAATTCTTAAAAAAGAACTCCAAGACAATCAGTTTTCTATCATTTAGACAAAAGAGGGGATCATGTCTGAAAATCTAACATATGAGGCGCTGTTAGAACGAATTAAAGAATTGGAAAAAGCGGAGTTGAGATGGAACAAAACAAAAGATAAATTTGATGCCCAGAAAAAAAGCTATAAGGTGCTTATGGATATCTCATCAAACTGCATCAACATCCCGCTTGATGAGGTGGAAAACGCCATCCAGACCTCTTTGGAAGAGATCGGGAAATTTGTATCAGCGGACAGGGCATACATTTTTAAATACGATTTTGATAAGCGAATCGGCATTAATACATATGAATGGTGTGCAGGAGAAATTGAACCACAGATTCAAAATCTTCAGGAGAGTCCCATTGACGCATTCGGTGAATGGGTCGAGTCTCACCAGAAAGGCGATCCTGTCATTATCAACATGATTTCGGATCTTCCGGCCGGACAGATGAAGGAAATACTTGAAGAACAACAGATTAAAAGCCTGCTTTCAGTACCCATGTTCGAAGATGAATCCCTGGTAGGATTTTCCGGTTTTGATTCAGTCCGGAAACCCCACAATTACACGCAAAATGAGATCGACATTATCCGAATTTTCGGCAGGATTATTGTAAGCTTAAATCTTCGTTCCAATCGTGACAAGGAACGCAAACGGATAATCGCCGATCTGCAGGAAGCCGTTGACAATGTGAAAGCATTGAGCGGGCTGCTTCCAATTTGTGCCAAATGCAAAAAAATTCGAGACGACAAAGGATACTGGAACGAGCTTGAAGCCTATCTGGAGACCCATTCAGACGTCTTATTTACACACGGAATCTGTACCGGCTGTATGGAAAAGCTGTACGGGACCAAGAAATGGTTTACAAAACGAAAAAAATGATTTCCCGGTTCCAGCCTGATACCCGGGCATATTTCCTTGTTTTTTCAGTATCGCTCTGTTATTAACTCCATAATGTAGTTAGAATGTAACTATAGTTTCTGCAATGAAATAGATGTTCCTCTACAGAAACTACCCCAAAAAACAAATATTTGATTGGAGGTTTATATGAAAGATGTAGTCATTGTCAGCGGCGTTCGTACACCGGTTGGATCTTTTGGCGGTTCCCTGAAAACTGTTCCTGTGGTGGAACTTGGTAAAACCGTCATGAAAGACGTTCTCAAAAGAGTGAACCTTCGCCCACAGGTTCCGGCATCCCACGATGCGTTCTCCCCGGATACGCTCAAAGATCAGGGTATGATTGATCTTGAAAAAAAGAACTATGATTATGATGACTCCTCTGCCCCGGTGTTTGTTGATGAAGTGATTATGGGCAACGTGCTCCAGGCGGGACAAGGCCAGAACACAGCCCGCCAGGCCATGATCGGTGCGGGAATCTCACGCCAGAGTGCAGCTTTCACCATCAATAAAATATGCGGTTCAGGGCTCAAAGCCATTGCTCTTGGTGCCCAGGCCATCATGACAGGACAGTCAGAAGTTATTATCGCCGGCGGCCAGGAAAGCATGAGCAACGCCCCCATGGCATTGAACAAAGCCAGGTGGGGACACAGAATGGAATTGACCGGCGTGGGCCCCGTACATGACCTGATGGTTTTTGACGGCCTGTATGAAATCTTTTACGGCTATCACATGGGGTTGACGGCTGAAAATATCGTAGACAAATACGGCATCTCCAGAGAGGAGCAGGATCAGCTGGCTGCCTTAAGTCATGCCAGAGCCTTTGCTGCTGTCAATGACGGGACATTTGCCGAAGAAATCGTGCCCATCGTTATTAAATCCTGGAAAGGGGATACCATTGTTGACAAGGATGAGCGCCCCATGGAAACCAGCCTTGAAAAAATGGCAAAACTTCGCCCTGCCTTTAAAAAAGATGGCAGTGTCACTGCCGGAAATGCTTCCGGTATTAACGATGCCGCAGCTGCTGTTCTGCTCATGACAGAAGAAAAAGCAGATGAACTGGGCCTTGAAAAGCTGGCCAAAATCAAAGGATTTGCCGCAGGGGGTCTTGATCCTGCATACATGGGCCTGGGACCTGTTCCGGCGGTCAGAAAAGCACTGAAACAAACCGGCATGACCATTGATGACATTGATCTGATTGAACTTAATGAAGCCTTTGCCGCACAGGCCATCGGATGCATCCGTGAGCTGGGGATTGATGTTGAAAAACCCAATGAACTGGGATCCGGTATTTCCATTGGCCACCCAATCGGATGCACCGGTGCCAGACAGGTCGTTACCGCCATTAACCAGATGAAAAGAAAATCCTATTCCACTGGATTGATTTCCATGTGTATCGGCGGTGGTATGGGCATGGCCATGATCATTGAAAGATAAGGATCGGCTCCCAAATTACTTAGGGGCAAAGCTGTGCATTGCCTTACGTGAACTTTTGTTTTCAAAAACCCCAGTCTTTTAAGGGGTTTTGAAAACAATTTAGATCACGTAATTTTGGTACGATTCCTATCCCTAAAATTTACATTTTTCACAACCATGTGACATCTGTTTTTACCCTTTACTTGAAACCATTAAAATGGTAAGAAACTTAAGATTTTTTTGTTAATAGTAAATATTTGAAATCAAAAGTATAAAGGGGTGTTTTTATTATGGATATTCCTAGGAAATTAGGCATACTGATTTACACGGCAGTACCGGCTATCATTGGTGGCGGTATTGTCTACCATTTTTTTCATAGTTTTACGCAGGTGATCATTTTTGAAATACTTCTTGTTTTAGCGGCGCTTGGAATCATCAGCAGCTAAAATCAAAGACTGCCTGTTCGTTTTAGTAAAGCCGCATTGTGCAAAGACAGCTGTACAATGCGGCTTTACGTGGTTTTTTCACATTTCCCTTTCAACAACCTGATAGCGTTTGGTGAACCATTTGGAGCAAAACATCTCTCAAAGAGCTGTATTTATTTTTTTTATTGTACTGTTCATTATTGCCATCCTTCTGGCCGGCAATTTGATCGCTCCGTTTTTTGCCATTTTAATCCTCGCCATTGTTTCCACCGGTGTTTTCAGCCCGGTATTCCGTTTTTTTGCCAAAAGGCTGTCACCAAAATCAGCCTCTCTTATCACCTGTGTTCTGATCTTTTTTCTTGTGTTCATCCCCCTGCTGTTTTTTGTCGGCGTCCTGTCAAAAGAGGCATTTAATTTATATGTAATGGCCCGTGACGCTGTCTTTTCAAATCAGCTGAAAAACCTGCTTGAGACCACCCAGGCGCTTGAAAAAGTCAACGAACTTCTGTTAAAGACCGGCATTGAAAAACCCATCACCTGGGATGCGCTGATTGCCCCGATATCGGAAGTGGGAAAAGCGGTGGGATTCTCTCTGTTTGAGCAGGCCAGGTTCATCACCTCCAATGTGTTTAATTTTCTGATGTATTTCGGACTTATGCTCATTGTTGTGTTTTATATGTTCATGGATGGAGAAAAATTTATCAAATACATGTATGATTTATCTCCCCTGCCCGATGAGCATGATGAGAAGTTGTTCGGCAAGTTTATGGACATGGCCGGTGCCGTACTCATCGGCAATGGTCTTGGCGGTCTGATTCAGGGTGTTGCCGGCGGTATTCTGTTTTTATTCTTAGGATTAAACTCCCCGTTTTTGTGGGGCGTTATCATGGGATTCCTGGCGTTTCTGCCCATTGTGGGAATTGGTGCTGTCCTGATCCCGACATCGGTGATTCTGCTTTTAAAATCCAGAATTGCCGCTGCTGTTTTTGTTCTTGTTTTTTATGCACTCCTTTCCTGGGGAATCGAGTATCTGTTTAAACCCAAAGTAGTGGGGGATCGCGTCAGCATGCACCCGCTTGTAGTCTTTTTCGCCATTATCGGCGGTTTGAAAGCCTACGGCATTTTAGGCATCATATACGGTCCTTTGATTGCGACGTTGTTTTTAACACTGGCTGATATATATTTTTCCAGTTTTCAGTTTATGGTTGAACCCGGAAAGGTTCAAAAAGAAAAATAAGTGGAGTTTTTGATTTGATTATCAATACAGAAAGTAATGTAACCAGTATCGAGAAGGAGATGAAACAATCCTATCTCGAGTATGCCATGAGTGTTATCATCGGAAGAGCCCTTCCCGATGTCAGAGATGGTTTAAAACCAGTTCACCGCAGGTCTTTGTATGCCATGCACCAGGCCCGGAATGACTGGAATAAGCCGTACAAGAAATCGGCACGTATTGTCGGTGATGTCATGGGTAAGTATCATCCCCATGGTGACTCTGCCATCTATGACACCATCGTTAGAATGGCCCAGGATTTTTCTTTGCGGTATACCCTTGTGGATGGCCAGGGCAACTTTGGCTCTGTTGACGGTGATTCCCCTGCAGCCATGAGGTACACCGAGGTCAGGATGCGCAAGATCGCGCACCAGATGTTGGCGGATCTTGAAAAAGAGACGGTTGATTTCATCCCCAATTATGATGAAACGCTGAATGAACCGGCTGTTTTGCCCACTAAATTTCCAGCGCTGCTTGTCAACGGATCATCCGGCATTGCCGTGGGAATGACCACCAATATTCCGCCCCACAACATCAACGAGGTGATATCCGGATTAATCGCATTGATTGACAACCCGGACATAGATATTCCTGAATTGATGACCCATATTCCAGGACCTGATTTCCCCACCTATGGGCATATATACGGCAGTAAGGGTATCCACGAGGCCTATAACTCAGGCCGCGGCATTATCACCCTTCGGGCGAAAACCCAGGTTGAGGAAAACAAAAAAACCGGCCAGGAAACCATTATTGTCACAGAGTTGCCATACCAGGTAAACAAGGCAAAAGTGGTTGAAAAAATAGCCGAACTGATGCGGGACAAGGTGATCACCGGCGCCTCCTTTGTCCGGGATGAGTCCGACCGTGACGGTATGCGTATCGCCATTGGGCTGAAACGGGACCAGTTTGCCGAAGTGGTCATCAACCAGCTTTACAAGCATACCAATATGCAGACAAGCTTTGGTATTATCTTTCTTGCCGTGGTGAAAAACCGACCGCAGCTTCTCACATTAAAAGAGATCCTGAATCATTTTATCGAACACCGCAGAAATGTAATTATTCGAAGAACCATCTTTGATTTAAAGAAAGCAGAAGATAGAGCCCACATCCTGGAAGGTTTGAAAATCGCCCTTGACCATCTGGATGAAGTGGTTGCGCTGATCCGGGCCTCCCGTTCCCCTGAAGAGGCCAAAAACGGCCTGATAAACACCTTTGATTTGACCGCTATTCAGGCACAGGCCATCCTGGATATGCGACTGCAAAGACTTACCGGACTTGAAAGAGAAAAAATCAACAATGAATACGAAGCCCTTTTAAAAGACATTGCCTGGTACAAGGAAATCCTTTCCAGCGACTCAGTGGTCAAAGGATTAATCAAGGATGAACTCGTTGAGCTTGAAGGCGAGTTTGGTGACCCCCGCCGCACAAAGATTGTGGAAAGCACGGCAGATATCAGCATCGAAGACCTGATCGCCCAAGAGGACATGGTGGTGACCGTTACTAGAAGCGGCTATATTAAACGAAATCCCATCACACTTTACACCAGCCAGCACCGGGGCGGCAAAGGCAAGACTGCCATGGGAACCAAATCCGATGATTTTGTGGAACATCTGTTTGTTGCCTCCACCCATGCCACCTTCCTGTTTATCACCAATTTTGGGAAAGTGTACCAGTCCAAAGTATATGAACTGCCCATGGCCGGACGGTCAAGTCTTGGAAAAGCCATTGTGAACCTGCTCAATTTTGATGAAGGGGAAAAACTTGCCACCGTCCTTACCGTGGATGAATTTGTTGATGGCAGATATGTGGTCATGGCCACCCGAAAAGGCCGGGTTAAAAAAACAGCCCTGATGGCCTACTCCAGACCTCGGTCCGGCGGACTGATCGGTGTCAAGCTGGCGGACGGTGATGAACTGATCTCAGCCAGGATTACCAACGGTGACTCCAACATCTTTCTGGGATCTGACGGTGGTAAAGTGATCCGGTTCAATGAAAATGATGTCCGCGCCACAGCACGGGGCTCCATGGGCGTCAGGGGGATGAGAATCGATAAAGACGCCCGGGTGGTTGGCATGGAAGTGCTTGAGGCCCAGGCCACGCTTTTAACTGTCACGGAAAACGGATTTGGAAAACGATCCTTGATCGAAGAATACAGGACCCAGACCCGTGGCGGTAAGGGAGTCTTCTCCATCAAAACATCCGAGCGGAACGGGAAAATGGTATCCCTGCTGCTTGTGGATGGCAATGATGAACTGATGATGGTCACCGATAAAGGTAAACTGATCCGGACTTCCATTGACGGCATTAATGTTATCAGCAGGAATACACAGGGTGTCAAATTGATCAATCTTTCCAAAAGGGAGATGCTGATCGGTATTGCCCGCCTTCCGGAGGAAGACGAAGACGACATCGAGGAAGACGATCTTCTTGATGACGGTCCAGAAAATGAGGAGAACAGTGACCCGGACGACAGCAGCACTCCCTAGCAGGGAAGGACATCGAAAAAGACTGAAACAACGATTCCTTAAAAACGGGCTCAATGGTTTTCACGACTATGAGGTCATTGAGCTTTTGCTGTCGTTAAATACGCCCCGGAAAGACTGTAAACCCAGTGCCAAATTGCTGTTGAAGCGGTTCAAAACGCTTCCGGCCGTTCTGGAGGCCAGTGAAAAAGCACTGTGCGACGTTCAGGGGGTGGGTCATGCAAACAGCCTGGGACTCAGACTGATCAAAGCGGTTGCCGACAGGTATCTGAAAGAAAAAATCATTTCAAAGGATGTGGTTAAAAATCCAAAAGATCTCATTGAATACCTGAACCAGGCCATTGCTCGCAGAAACAAGGAGGTCTTTGCCGCTGTTTTCCTTGATGCTAAAAACAGGGTACTGACATCCCGTATCCTGTTTGAAGGCACGCTGACGAGCAGTTCGGTTTATCCAAGAGAGGTGATTATCAGCGCGCTTGAACACAATGCCGCTGCCGTCATCTTTGCACACAACCACCCTTCAGGAGATATATCGCCGTCTAACAGCGATATCCGGATCACCAGAGAATTGTTTTTTGCCCTGAAATATGTTGGAATTATTGTTCATGAACACATGATCATATCTAACGAGGGCCACTACAGTTTTGCAGCCCAGGGATTTATAACAAAATTTAATAAAGAATATGAACAAAGAGATGTCTAATCAAGAGAGTAAACCAGACTGTTTCGGCCAGCTTGAGAAAGTGTTTCCAATGGCAGACAAAGGCCTTCGGCAGACACCGGATGATTGTTTTTACCATTGTCCGGTAAAAACAAAGTGCCTTCAACATGCCATGGGCACTAAAGACGGGGCTAAAGTCGAAGAAGAGATTATTGAACGGGGAGAAAAATCCGGTGTTATCAATTTCTTTGAACGGTGGTCCAGAAAAAAACGATTACACAAGAAACTGGAAAAATAAGATTGGTCAAGCAAATGGAGGAGACCGTGAAATCTGTCAAACAATTAAGCCTTGCATCCCAAAAAGTATTTGTCAGGGTTGATTACAATGTACCCTTTGATGAACACTTGAATATTACCGATGATAATCGAATTGTTGCCACCCTTGATTTGATTGATTTTCTTATACAACAGAATGCAAAGGTGATTCTGGCATCTCATCTGGGTCGTCCCAATGGGAAAAAAGATCCTCAATATAGTTTACGCCCTGTCAGCATCCGGCTGTCACAATTATTGAATCAGGATGTCGACTTTGTGGAAGACTGCATCGGCCCCAACGTCAGACAGGCGGTCAGCCGTCTTGAAAACGGGCAGGTTCTCCTGCTGGAAAATCTACGGTTTCACAATGAAGAAAAAAGTAATGACGAAGAATTTTCAAAGGAACTGGCCGATCTGTGCGACATATATGTGAATAATGCATTTGCCGTATCGCACAGAGACCAGGCATCGGTGACCGGCATCCCCAGGTTTGCCAAGGAAAAAGCTGCCGGTTTTTTGCTTGAAAAAGAACTCAAATCATATTACGATTCTGTGGAACATCCGAAAAAACCATTGGTAGCTATTATTGGCGGGGCAAAAGTTTCCAGCAAGCTTGAAGCATTGGAAAATATGCTCAACTTTGTTGACAAACTCATCATCGGCGGGGCCATGGCCAATACTTTCTTAAAAAGCCAGGGCATTGATACCAAGGGATCCATAATAGAGGAAGATCTTTTAGATACCGCGGCCGCCATTGTTGAAAAGGCACGACAAAAAGGTGTTGATCTGATGTTACCAACCGATCTTGTCTGTGCGGACAGCTTTGATAAAAATGCCGACTGCGCGAATGTTCCGGTCGATCAAATTCCGGATCAATGGATGGCACTGGATATCGGCCCCCACACCGCAGCACACTATGCTGCGGCAGTATCATCTGCCGGAACGATCGTATGGAACGGTCCCATGGGCGTTTTCGAAATGGAACCATTTAGGTCCGGAACACAAATCCTGGCCGATGCCATTGCACAATCAGATGCTTTTTCAATTGTCGGTGGTGGCGATACAGGGCTGGCTGCTAAAATTTGCAAAGTGGCGGACAAAATCAGCTATATCTCAACCGGGGGCGGGGCTTTTTTACATCTCATGGAAGGTAAAAAACTACCCGGAGCCGTTGCCCTGGAATAACAGCCATGGTCCTGCAGCAATGTCAACGATCAGGATGATTCACACAGCGCGTGACATTAAACCGTTTGGTTTTCAAACATTTCCATATAAAAGGTGAAAGGAAACTATAGTGGCGTTCTGCATACAAAGGGATTGTTTAAGCCGGGAAGAAAGACTGAAAAGATCGTATTATGAAGTCTTAAGAGATGAACTGGACCAGTTTGTACTAGGATACTCTCTTGTTGGCTCGTATAACAACTTTTTACGATTGAGAACCCCCTATCCCTTTGTCGAGCTGCGGGAATTAAAACCCCGGGCCAGAATACCATCCATCGAATTTGATGCGCAAAATTCTTTCTTGATCATCTTTTGCGAAAACTCCATTGATAAAAAACACAAAAAATATATCCGGTACTTTGATGTCAACAAAACCACCAAAGACAACCTGCTTCGGCACAAGTATTTCCCCAACATTGAAAACTTTAACCGGAATTTAAAATTTTTTGAAACCAGTGAGTTCTTTTCACTTTTAAGATCTCTTCTGCCCATCGACTATTCATTATTGATCCAGCGGACACCCCAGGCCAAAGTCAGATATGCACTGACCCACTTTCATGTCAGAATCGACTGGCCCATTGCCGAAGCGTCCGAAGCGCTGGCAAAAGATTTGAGATATATTTCCAAAGATCTCTATGAAAAAGGCGACAAATACGCAGAGGATTTCCAAAAAAAATTCTTTGAATACTACGGGATCCCCGTACTGTCCGGCGGCAGAAGGACAGCCGCCATTGTAGCGGCCCAGTACTTTCGTCAGATGTCCGGAATCACGACCATCTATGTCTCCTCCAGCGAGTCAAGAAATCTGTTAAAATTGGATGAACGCGGGGTGTCCAAATCCGTCCTTGTTAAACTGCCGGTGGAGGAAATAAAAAAACTGACAGACATTGCCGGCATCACCCAGACAAGCTTTACCAAAAATTATGTGGTTGCCAGGCAGCGCAAACATTATGTATGCATTCTGAATGTAAAATATGATTATACCAGCCATGCACTGCCGTCAGAAGGGGGACGGCTTCGTGAGTTCAAACCGGATACCAACTGGCTGACCGTTTCCGAAGAGCACATTCTTCCCAAACCGTCAGTTTTAAAACATCCGCCGATACCTTATAAAATGGTGTATCTATAGGATGGGGAGCTGTCAGGTGTCAGGTGTCAGGTGTTGGTTTCCCGGCTTGGCAGATACCCTTGAGATTGATCAGGCAGGCAAACTATTCTTCAATATTTAAATTTTTAATGACTTGCTAACTCCTGACCGCTTATACCTGATCCCTAAAGTTTCTTCAGCATGGCAATTTCATCGCAATTGGGGAAATTGACACAACCGATACAGTCTGACCAGATCTTGATGGGCAGATCGTTTTTATCAATTTCAGTGAATTCAAACTGCTTGAAAAATCCAGGGCGGTAGGTCAGTGTAAACAGATCCTTAATCTTAAAATAGACTGCCTCCTGGATGGCTCTTTCGGCTAATGCAGTGCCGATTCCATTGCCTGTTTCATCCGGGGATACAGCAAGGGATCTTATTTCCGCCAGATTTTCCCAGCAGAATTGTAAAGCGCAGCATCCGGTCACCTTATTGGTTTCAGGATTCTCAAACACCCAGAAATCCCGCAGATGATCATAAAGTTTGTGCATGGGCCGTGCCAGCAGTTCCCCTCTTTTATTGTAGTATTGAAGTAAGGCGTGAATCGCGTTTACATCATCCAATACAGCCTTTCGTATCATTATTCATCCTCTGGTATTACCAATGATTTTACCGTGCCTAAAACAGCTTGATTGCTGATATTCCCATTATCGGGATCTATGTATACCATCTTTAAACCGTCAGGTATATCAAAATATTGTGCCGGCTGTGCAGACAGATGATAATTCATCACATCCGTCCATATGGGCAGCGCAGCCCTGGCACCGGTTTCATATTTGCCAAGCGTTTTTGAATTATCATTCCCCACCCAGACGCCCAGGGCCAGATCCGGGCTGAAACCGATAAAAAGTGCATCTTTATAGTTATCCGTGGTACCGGTCTTCCCGGCAATATCCCGCTTGATGCCCGACGCTTTTTTACCGGTTCCTTCGCGGATGACCGCCTTGAGCATATCCGCGATAATGGCTGCGTGTTTTCGGGAAAGCACAGATTGCCGGTCAACGGTGTGCTGGTACACCAGTCGAGAATCCGCATCCGTAATCTTATCGATAACAAAGGGGGCAACTTTTATTCCCATATGTGCAAACGGGATATATGCTGCGGTCAGCTCAAGCAGGCTGACTTCCGAGGTGCCAAGGGCCAGCGATAGATTTGGATACAGTGGTGATGAAATACCCGCCTTTTTTGCAAATTCGGAAACCTGATGCGGTCCGATTCTTTCCATCAGCCTGACCACCGGTGTGTTTTTAGACAACGCAAGGGCTTTTCTAAACGTCATCTCCCCGGAGAATGTCTTTGAAAAATTATTCACCTGCCAGATACGATCATTATTCAGCTGATAGGAAAGGGGCGCATCCAATAACAGATCATTTTGCGCAGCTCCCCTGATGATCGCCGCGCCATAAACAAAAGGCTTAAACGCCGACCCCGGCTGTCTTTTTGCCTGTATTGCCCGATTAAACTGACTTGATTTAAAATCTTTCCCGCCAACCATGGCCCGGATGGCGCCGGATGCGGTATCGATGGCGATAAGGGCACACTGCGCTTTTGATGCATCCAGACCCTGTTTTTGCATCCGCTGCTCAAGAGCCGTCATATGACGTTTCACAGCCTTATTGGCCTGTTTTTGGGTATCAAGATGAAGGGTTGTTTGAATATTCAAACCTTTTGAATAAATCTGCTGCAATTCAAACTGGTTTTGCAGTATTGATTTTACATAGGCGATAAAATATTGCGACGGATGGTGTCGGTCATTGGCCGTTCCGGTGTGAACCGGTGTATTAACGGCAGTCTCCCACTGCTGCTGCGTAATCTTTTTGGTGGCACGCATCTGATACAAGACGATATCCCGTCGCTTTTTGGCACGGTCCGGTCGCTTTGCCGGTGAATAAATAGATGGCGCTTTGGGTAAGCCTGCAATGAGCGCCGCTTCCGCCAGATTGACCTTTTGAACTGATTTATTAAAATAAGTACGCGATGCCGCCTCCACGCCATAGGTCCCGGCACCCAGATAAATCTGGTTCAAATACAGTTCAAGAATCTCATTTTTTGCATACCGTCTCTCAATCTGGATACTTAAAATAAGCTCTTTGATTTTCCTGACAATGGATTTTTCATTGGTTAAAAAAAGCGTCTTTGCGATCTGCTGGGTTAAGGTACTTGCCCCCTCCTTAAATCGGCCCGCCTGAATATCTCTGACAATGGCCCTTACAATCGCTTTGAGATTTATCCCGGAATGGGAAAAAAAGTCTCTGTCTTCTATGGTGATCAATGCATCAATCAATGTCTTTGGAATCGCGTCAATTTTTACAGGGAACCGTTTTTCAACATAAAACCGGTCTACAATCCGGTTGTCGGCGGAATAGACAGTTGTCACGGATGACGGTTTGTACTGCTTTAAGTGATTGATCTGGGGAAGGTCGTGGAAAAGTCCGTAAAAAAGCCCTGCCAGAATTCCGCCAAGAATTCCGGCAAGGCCGGTTAGGGTAATGATCAGTTGTCTTTGGGTCATTTAAGTTTTTATAAATTTAGTCACTGCATTCTGAAAGTCTTCGTCCGTAAACGGTTTATGCAATATTTGATTAATCCCCGATTTTGTCAGAACTGAGTCATCAATTCGAATATCGCCATCCTCTTCTTCGACAAAATCGCTCTGGGTTGTAATCATCAGTACCGGAAGATCACTCCGGTTGAACTTGCGCCTGATCTCCCGTGTGAGCTCCAGGCCGCTGATATTAGGCATATTCAAATCCGTAATGACCAGGTCCGGTTTCTTTTGAATAATTTCCGGGATAGCATCTTCCGGCCTGGAAAAAGTGACGGGCGTGAATCCAAGAGCAGTCAGTTTATTCTGGTAGAGTCTAAGCATCATCTTTGAATCATCGATAACATATATCTGCGCTTCCATGACAGCAGGTTCACTGATGCCCGCTGCCTGTTCTAACGCTTTCTCGGCAAATTCCTTTTGCCCGATACTTTTCATCTGCTTTAAAAAAGCATCTCTTGTGGCAGAGTCTGCCTTGCTCGTTACATGGGTCTGCGCCAAATCCAGAAAAGATTCTTCCTCAACCAGAAAATTAAAAATATTGCTGGCGTCCGAATCAATCAGTGCGGCAACTGCATTTTTTGAATCATCAGATCCTGCCCGAACCACATTTCGAAGCCCCGCCACCAGGGCTTTGGATAAATTTTTATCAATGGCTCTTGCCGCGCTCATCCTCACGGATTCCACCGGGTCCTGTAGTCCCTGAACCAGACTGATCGCGGTTTTGGGTGACGGTATGCGCTCCATGGCCTCGTAGGCAGCCTGACGGATATTGGCATCTTCCGGCTGAGTGTTGACAATATCAAGAATCGGCGTCACTGCGGCCGGGTCACCAATATATCCCAATGTTGTGACCAGATGAACCAGATAATCGGCTTCCGCATTCTGGAATGCTTTTGTTAATATCGGTGTTGCCTTGTTCCCCAGTTTGATAATCTGGTCTATGGCGGTATCCCTGACGATGGTTACGCTGGAATTGAGCAGGGAGGTCAAAATATCCAGTGCGTAAAGATCCTGAATCTCGGCAAGTGCTTCCACCGCGAATTTATTGGTTTCCTCGTCATCACCGATAAACCCCATCAATTGGTCAACGGCATCTGTTATACCTGACTCTGAAATCGCAAAAATTGCAGCCCTTTTAATATCCCTGTCCTGCTGAGCAGCCATGGTGGCAATTGTCGGAAGGGTTTCCGGCAACCGAAGTTTTCCCAAAGCAGTGATGGCTTCGACAAGAATTTCCTTGTCTGATTCTTCCATAGTGAGTTTTTGAATCACAGGACCGGTTTCTGTCAGCAGCAACTCTCCGGCAGCCCTTAAAAACAGAATTCTGGCTTTCTTTTCATTTTCCGTAATGTATTTTATGACCAGATCGGTATTTCCAAAGGCCTTATCCAAAATAAGGTCATACAGGGCTTCCTGAACCTTCTCGTCAGATATCTCGATTTTAGTCAGATATTCCAGCAAGGGAAAAACAACCTTTTCAGGTCCTTTGGCAAGCTCAACCATTGCTTTTCTCTGAACATCTGCATCCACATCCGAATCCGATGCAAACTGGAGCAATG
Source organism: uncultured Desulfobacula sp. (assembly GCA_964562385.1). Classification (GTDB taxonomy): domain Bacteria; phylum Desulfobacterota; class Desulfobacteria; order Desulfobacterales; family Desulfobacteraceae; genus Desulfobacula. Next base: position 7,488 of record CAZLTD010000098.1, on the reverse strand, counting down.
CCTTTGCTTTAACAACATCCTCCTCTTTGAGACAAAACGTAAGTTCCTCAATGAACTCTTTTGCATCTATTCCAGCCATAGTAACCCTTTTTTTATTCTTTAAATTGATAAAATACCGAATTCAGGTATTTCTTTGAAGAAAACAGATCCGTATCGTTCACCAGGGATTCCGTAGAACCAATCAGCAGGTATCCATCCGGTTCCAATACTTTTGAAATACTCTGATAAATTTTTCTTCGATCCTCGGATGTAAAATAGATCATCACATTTCTACACAGAACAATGTCAAATTTTCCCACACCGATGAATGGTTTCATCAGGTTCATTTTTTTAAACTGCGCCATCATCCTGACCCGGTCCTTAATCTTGTACCGGTCATCCTGCTGTTTGTCAAAATAAGCGTTCAAGCGGCGCTGATCCAGTCCGCGGGCCACTTCAAACTTATTGTACGTCCCATAACTGGCCTGGGCAATGGCGGCATCAGAGATGTCTGTTCCAAACAGCTTGATATTATACTTATCCGGTGTTACCCCCATCTCAATCAGGGTCATGGCAATGCTGTAGATTTCCTGGCCCGTAGAATTGGCGGCACTCCAGAGTCTGATGGTCGGTTTTGAAAATGATTTTTTCGATCGCTTATCAATCAGGTCCGGAAATATTTTGTGCTGCAGCAATTCAAAAGGAGATTTATCCCTGAAAAAATAGGTTTCATTCGTGGAAATGGAATCAATAATTTCGTTTTCAATCTCTTTTTTGAAATCGGTTTTTGCCTGTTGCAGCAACTGGGAGTAAGATGAGCATCCCAGCCTGTTAATCAATGGATTCAGCCGGGTTTCCAGCAGATATTCCTTACCAGTGTCCAGCGCAATCCCGGATATATCAAGGATATACTTTGCAAAACTTTTAAACTCTTCCGGGGCTACTTTAACTTTTGGCATAGGTTTTGTTGATAAAAAAAGTTAGATATCTAGGAGATGATGGTTTTGACAATCTCTCCGGCAATTTTATCCAATGGTACGACAATCTCTGCCACACCTGATTCTATTGGCTCTTTGGGCATACCGTAAACAGTGCAGGTCTCTTCACTCTGGGCGATAATAGTACTGCCGTTGCTTTTCATCTGAACCAGACCTTTTGATCCGTCTGATCCCATGCCGGTCATAATAACACCTGTGGATCGGCCAACATAGTGTTGCGCAATAGATCGAAACAGATAATCAACAGACGGTTTGCAGCTGTTCTCCGGTGGATCATCCGTAATCTTTATTTTTCTTGCTATTCCATCGGCTGCCGCCACTATTTTCATCTGTTTGCCGCCCGGTGCGATAAGAACCTTTCCCGGTTCAATAATATCCCCATTCTCTGCCTCTTTCACAGAAAGGTCGGATTTATTGTTTAAACTGTTTGCCAGAGAAGCAGTGAACAACGGCGGCATATGCTGCACAATCAATACCGGAGCCTTAAGATCTCCCGGCAGCATGGGGATCATCTGGGTAAGTGCATTGGGTCCGCCGGTGGATATACCGATTCCCACAATTTCCGCATTGGCACGGATACCCGCTCTCTTTGGCGGTGCCGGTGTTGTTCGTACCGGCGCCGCTTTTTCAAACGCCGGCTTTTTAGAAATTCTTTGACGAATTTTAAGCTGGGTGGATTTTCTTCTTTTATAGCCTTCAATAATCGGTAAAATGGCATCTTTTACCTTCTTCATATTTTCTGCCATCTTACCGTCACTGGGTTTTGGTACAAAATCAAACGCACCCAGTTCAAGTGCTTTAATCGTCATTTCACTGCCCTGCTGAGTCAGGGTCGACAACATGACGGCTATTGGCGCATCCGGCATTTCTGCCAGTTTTTCAAGCACCTGAATGCCGTTTACTTCCGGCATCTCTATATCAAGCGTAATAATATCCGGTTTCAGGGATGCAATTTTAGAAAGTGCAATTTTCCCATTATTCGCCGTGCCGATGACCTCTACACCAGGAATCTGTTTTAAAACATCGCCAACAATTTTTCGATATACAATTGTATCATCAACAACCAACGCCTTAATTGTTTCCATTATTCCTTGAGAACCTCATCTATATCAAGAATACCGATCAATTTCTTTTCAGTTTTTAAAACACCTTGAAAAAATTTACCTTTCACGCCTCCGATGTTGGAAGGGGCCGGTTCAATATCTTCATTTTTCGCAATAACCACGTCACTGATCGCATCAATCAAAAGGCCAATATGTTCGTCTTCGGAATTAACAATAATATTTCGATTATCCTTGTCTTTGGTGACCGGCACCAGTCCCAGTTTCTTTCCCAGGTCAATAATGGTGACAATGCGCCCTCTTAAGTTGAGTATGCCTTCTATAAAATCCGATGACTGCGGTACCTTGGTAATTTCAAAATGCTTATTGATCTCTTGAATATTTAAAATATTGATACCGCACAGCGCGCCGCCAACATAAAAGGTTGAAAATTCCAGATCTTCTGAAGAACCATCTGTTATATTTTCGGCCATCTTTTTCTCCTTTTCAAAAAAGTGGGCTATTTCAGATTCAATTTCTGTCTGATCAACTTCATCAATTTTTCTCTGTCAAGCTTGATTTCATATTCATCAATCCCGACTTTTCTTCCCTTCTCAATGTGTGCTTCACTTGCCAGGGATGTAAGCGCAATGACGTCCAGATGGGAATACTTTGCATCCCCCTTGATTCGCTTTGTCAGTTCAAAACCATCCATATTGGGCATTTCAAGGTCAGTCACAACCAGATCAACCTCATCCACCCGTTCTTTTAAAAGCTCCCAGGCAATCAAACCGTCTTCAGCTTCAATCACCTTAAATCCATCATCTTCCATGAAAGTTTTAACCTGATTTCTGAAAAACGCGGAGTCTTCAGCAAATAAAAGAATTTTCTCCCCGGACTCGGCCATATCGGCAGCAACCTTGGCCTCTTCTTTAAACCATTCGGGATTGAGCGCTTTGACCATTTCAAATATATCAACCAACAGCGTGGTATGCTCGTTAATAATCATAGACCCGCTGATAGCGTTCTGTTTCAGGGTGCTCTCGTCAATTTCAAGGACAACTTCCAGGGCATCCACTGGTGGGGTCACCATCAGTCCCAGCTCTTTGTCTTTGACCTTAAACACAATCACTTCCTGCTGATCTTTTTCAGGTAATGGACTAAAATCCGACACCTGGGATAATTCAAAGAGGGGTAAAGCCCCGCCTCTGTATTGAACAACTTTTCGATCACCAATAGGCTCGATGGTTGATGTCTGTATTCTTTCTATACGTTCCACAATATTAAGCGGTGCTGCAAAGAATTCAGAATCACCATTTTTAAATGTAAGCAGTGCCGCCTTGTCTTTGCCTGCTTCTGCTTCATCGCTTGCCATTTTTGCGACCTGGCTTGCCTCAGAAACAGTTGATAAATCGGCCATTTGGGCAAGGTTTGAGATATCAAGGATAAGGGCTACTTTGCCATCACCCATAATGGTTGCTCCGGCATAAGCCGTACATTTTTTCAAATGTCTGCCAACGGGCTTCACAACGATTTCTTCGGAATCATGGAGTTGATCCACAATCAGTCCATATTTAAATGCGCCTGCAGAAACAACCGCGATATTCATAGCACTCTGGGCATGATAGCGTCTATCCTCTTCTTCACGCTGCTGCTTTTCTTTTTCATCATCTAATGCAGACTCAACAATATTACCGTCTTCATCAAGAATATGCTGTTTTGAACGTCTGTCTGCAACATTTTTTCGTCGATCCGGCCGTTCTTCATCCTCTTCCGGGTCAAGATATGTTTTTTCGATTCCCAGCATCTCGGACAGGTTAAGCAACGGCAGTAATTCACCTCTTAACCTTACAACAGAGGCATCCCCGACTTTCTCAATTTTTTCTTTCACCTGATTAGCGGGAATTCTAAGAAGCTCATTTAAGTTCACCTGTGGTAGAGCATACCGCTCGTTGCCCACAGACGTAATCTGACTTGGAATGATTGCCAGGGTTAGCGGTAATTTGATCTGAATATCCGTTCCTTCCCCAGGTACAGAATCCAACTCAATAATACCACCAAGGTTTTCAATATTGGTGGTTACCACATCCATACCTACACCACGCCCAGAAACGTCTGTGACTTCTTTTGCAGTTGAAAAGCCCGGCAGTAAAATGAGTTCCATTTTTTGTTTTTTGGACATCTCATCAACTTGCTGCTCAGACATGAGTCCCTTTTCAACAGCAGAAATGGCTATTTTATCCGGGTCAAGTCCTTTTCCATCATCAGAGATTACAAGATTTACCTGGCCTGCATCATGGAAGGCCTTTATTATGATTTTACCAGTTGGTTCTTTACCCTTCTGTTCTCTCTCACCAGGAGTCTCAACACCATGGTCAACTGAGTTTCGAACCAAATGCGTTAAGGGGTCATTGATAGATTCTAATATAGTTTTATCTAACTCAACATCTTTTCCTTCAATCACAAGATCGATCGATTTCCCAAGCTGTTGAGACAGATCTCTGACAACCCGTGTAAATTTGTTTAAGATATTGGCAATGGGCTGCATCCGTGTTCGCATAATTGCTTCCTGCAATTCGGATGTAATCATGTCAATTCTCTGACTGGACAACTCTGTTGCCTTGGAATTTGATGAATTGATTCCCTGAAGCAGCTGATTACGGCTGAGAACAAGTTCTCCTGCCAGGTTCATCAATGTATCCAGAAGACCCACATTCACCCGCAGCGACGTTTGCGGTTTGGCACTGACATGGATCTCTTTTTCCTTCTTTTTGGGTGCGGCAGTTGCAGCGGCAGGTTTCACTGCTTTTTTAGCCGGTGCAGCCTTGGGTGCCTCAGTTGTCTGGGTCGCCACCGGCGATTCAACCGCCGGCTCCGGCGCCGCTGTCTTCGGTTCAACAACGGCGGATGCCGCCTCCTTCTCTTTTGCCGGCATGGGAGCCGGTTCAGCCTGTGTGTCTGCGGTGGCTGCCTCCCGGATCATATCATCGGATATGGCATGAATATATTTTTTTTCGATGTCAAACAGGGTTTCGGTCATATCATATTCAATGATTGACGCGAACAATACCTGGAAAGGAATCCGGTTTGGAGTATCGCTGTCGGTCAACAGCCCCACAGAATCAAAATCGATTCTGGAGTCGACAATCGTACCGGTCTTCTGAAGACTGTTCAGGACTTCAATGGGGTTTTTCTCTTTTCTTTGGATATCATTAATCAGATCATATTCAACCAGGAAAAGGTTTTTTCCTTCTGATTTATACTGTTCCATGTCAAACAGGGATACCTGGGGAAACACCCTGCCGTCCATCAGGACAATGTCCACGATCTCGGAGACGATTTCCTGTTTTTCCTCCGGCAAAGAGTCCTTGGTTATTCCCTCAAGAGCGGTGATATGATCGGTGATATCAACATCATTGCTTGTTTCTATATTGTTCAATAGGTTCTCAAGTTCATCAAACCCTTTAAGCAGTACGCTAATGCGCCTTGAATCCGGAACGATCTCTTTGGTGCGAATCAATCCCAGAACATTTTCAAGATGATGGGACAGCTCCTTGATGACTGAAAGCCCCATAAATCCTGCGCCGCCCTTGACGGAGTGCGCCGCCCTGAAGACATTATTTACCAAATCCAAATCTATATTTTCACCGGCCTCCTCAATCGTCAAAAGATCACTTTCGATGTCACCGAGATGATCCAGCGATTCTTCAATATACATTTGTAGGGTCTCGTCATCTTCAAACATATTAAATCTCCTGAAAGGGTTTTAGCACTGAAATGGTAAAATTGCCTAATATTAGACAATTTACAGAAGAACCGGTTAAAAGTCAAACCCAGATTACCCAAAACATCCGGTTTTATTTCATATTTTGCGGACGATATCGTTTGGCTGACAAGGGATCTTCAGTTGCAGGGTGACCGTGGTATTCGGATGGGCATTCTCAATCAATTCTTCATTGATATCAACCATTTTTTCCACCCGGGCTCTTTTTGGAGGGCCCTGGGGAGATACCACCTCAATGGTGTCATTCAAACTGATCTTGTTTCTGACACCCACGGTATAATAATCAGCTTCTTTTCGGGCCACTATTTTTCCGATAAAGCTATGGATTTTACCCTTGTGCTGATTTTGATAATTGGGCAGTTGTTCTTCGGGCTGCCCAAAATAGAACCCGGTGCAATACGCTCTATGGAACACCTGGTAGAGTTCCTCTAACCATTGCGGATCAATGCGGTATGACTTAGGATCATCCACATAGGCATCAATGGCACTCCGGTATGTTTTAACCACTGAGGCAAGATAATTAATCCCCTTCATCCGTCCTTCGATTTTAAGGGAAGAAATACCGCTTTCGATCAGGTCCGGGACGTGTTCAATCATGCACAGGTCTTTTGAATTAAAGATATAGGACCCACGGCTATCCTCCATGAGCGAATGATATTCATTGGGCCGAAGCTCCTCCACAACCGAGTATTTCCACCTGCAGGGATGACTGCACAACCCCCTGTTGCTGTCCCTGCCGCTTAAAAAACTGCTTAAAAGGCACCGCCCGGAGTAGGATACGCACATGGCACCATGAATAAAGCTTTCGGTTTCAATGGGACTTTTTTCACAAATCTGTTTCATTTCCCGCAACGACAACTCCCTGGCCAGGTTCACCCGTTTGACGCCCAGGTCATTCCAGAACCGGACAGCATTTAAATTGGTGGTATTTGCCTGGGTACTCAAGTGAATATCAATATGCGGAATGATCTTTTTTGCCAGCCATGCAATTCCCGGGTCTGCAATAATAATGGCATCCGGCCCGATCTGGCCAACCCTTGACAAGAACTCTTCCAGGGCATGGTGTTCATGATTTCTGGAATAAATATTACAGGCCAGATAAACCTTTACACGATTTTTTTTTGCCAGTGCCATGGCAGCATCAAGCTCGCTGTCTGAGAAATTACCGGAAAAATTTCTCAGGCTGAAATCCTTGCCTGCCAGGTATACGGCATCCGCACCGTAATGGATGGCTATTTCCAGCTTTTCAAAATTTCCGGCAGGCGCCAGCAATTCAGGTTTTTCTCTATTTGTTATCATGGGATATAAAACCAGTTGGTACCCCCGGCAGGAATCGAAAACATAAAAAAAATTGTATCAAATCAAAGATTTGCGACTTGCTTGGCCAAAAAATACCAACAAAAATACCAACAAATTTCTTTGCTTAAGCACAAAAAAAAATTTTCTTTATCTTTAAGCTCCCTCGATTGATACCACCCTTCATCAGTTTTTTGTTAAATAATGCTCTGTGAATATCACAGGGCCCATATCACATCAATAAAAATCCTCGATGGGTTTCTATATACGGACGGGGAAATGGAGGGTTATGAGAGGTGTACATAGCCCATCTGACACACCAAATAAATATTACAACTCAACCGGGCTTGAAGGTCGTGGCGGGTAGGACGCTAACCTCTCACGCCGGAAA
>CAZLTD010000097.1:0-23279 GCA_964562385.1 uncultured Desulfobacula sp. | reverse complement strand
CCATGTAATTTCAATTGCTTACAACAATGCTGTTACCCCGTGAATGAATACTAAACAATTATTAAAGCATATAAACAATCATTCTCTTTATAGTAAAAGAAAACAGTTATTACAATCAGGGTAAACCCTGATTTTTGCATGAAATATTCACTTTTTTATTAAAAAAGTGTCTAATCCAGGGATACAATCCCCTCTTTAATGGCAAATTTCGTCAAACCGGCAATATTAAAAATACTGAGTTTTTTCATTATATTTCTGCGGTGCGTTTCAATGGTTTTAATGCTGACGCCCAGTTTTTCAGCAATATCCCTGGTTTTTGCGCCCTCTGCCACCAGCTGAAGCACCTGCCTTTCCTTTATTGAAATATCATTGGGTTTGGGCATGTCATCACAGGTGGTAAATCGGTTTCCCTGGTTGTCAACATACATCCGGGCAATGGAAGGCGACAGATAATAGTTCCCTTTATTCACCTCATCGATGGCATCTATAAGTTCATCAAATGCGGACTCTTTGATAATATAAGCGGACGCGCCCGATGAAAACATGTTATCAATGTGCTTTTTGGTCGAATGCATGGAAAGTGCGATAATTTTTGTGTGGGGCACCTGCCTTTTTATGGCGGCAGTGGCATCTACGCCGTTTAAATCCGGCATGGCAATATCCATCAACACGAGATCCGGGTTATGCAGCACCGCAAGCTCAATGGCTTCCCTGCCGTTTTGCGCAATACCAAGAACCTTTATCCCCCTTTTTTCAAGAAGACTTTTTAAGCCTTCCCGGATAATGGCATGATCATCTGCTATTATTACTCTTGTTTCCATATATTAATAGGGCACATCATTATTATTCATCCAACAAAGTCTATATGTATCCCATGGGAAAATCAATTGTTTAATGAATAATTTATTGACAAATAAAAAAATCTATTTATAATCACATTCCATTATGATGTTACTATACATAGAAACAATTTTTGAGAATCATTTTTCACGCAACACTGACGTGTTTGACGGCTATTGGTGGCGGTGGCGCAGATCTGCCCGCAGCAACAGAGCCGGTTAACACAAACCGAACACAACAAAAACAAAAGGCTGCAGGGAACCCATGGCAGCCTTTTACTTTTCTTAAGGCTGCCGACCTGACGCAGCCTTTTTTATTGCTCAAACAAGTGAATGCTGATACAAACCCAAATGGAGGAAAACCATGCTAGTTGTAATGGAAAAAGGTACACCCGAAAAAACAATTCAAGCAACAGTTAATGCTATCGAAAAAAGAGGGTACATGGCCCGTCCCATACCCGGAGGGGACAGGGTGTCCATCGGAATTCTTCACAATAAAGGATCGGTGGATGCAGCCCATTTTTTAGGGCTTGATGGTGTAAAGGAGGTTATTCCGGTGACAAAACCATATAAGCTTGTCAGCCGGGAGTTCAAACAGGCAAATACCCATGTAAAAATTGGGGATGCTGTTTTCGGAGACGGGAGTTTACCGGTCATTGCCGGCCCCTGTGCTGTTGAAAGCCGTGAACAGATAATATCGATCGCCAAATCCGTAAAAAAGGCCGGCGCCCTGTTGCTAAGGGGAGGGGCCTTCAAGCCCCGGACATCGCCCTACTCTTTTCAGGGCCTTGGAAAAAAAGGGCTTGAATGTCTGGCAGCAGCCCGGCAGGAAACCGGACTGCCCATCGTCACTGAGGTCATGGATGTGGAAAACTTCGATCTTGTGGAAAAATATGCAGATGTTATCCAGATCGGGACCCGGAATATGCAGAACTTCAGCCTGTTAAAACGTGCCGGAAGATCAGACAAGCCCGTTATTTTAAAAAGAGGCATGTCCGCCATGCTCCAGGAATGGCTCATGGCTGCGGAATATATCATGGAAGAGGGTAACAACAATGTCATCCTGTGTGAAAGAGGTGTGAGGACATTTGTCAGACACAGCAGAAATACGCTGGACCTGTCTGTGGTGCCTGCCGCTAAAAAAGAGAGTCATCTGCCCATTATCGTTGATCCCAGCCATGCTGCAGGGGTCCGGGGCCAGGTCATATCTCTTGCCTATGCCTCTGCCGCCCTGGGCGCAGATGGTGTCATGATCGAGGTTCACAACAACCCTGACGAGGCCATGAGTGACGGGGCACAATCCTTATATCCGGATCAGTTCATTTCTGTTATGGAAAAAATGAATGCCATCCATGACATCGTTGGAAAATAATCATGAAAACTTATACGGTTAACGGCCAGACCGGGCTTTCTTCCATCCATGTAGGAGAAAGCCTTGCCAGACTTGAGTCCTACATTCCCACAAATCGGGCAGTGATTGTCACCGATGAAAATATCAGCCGTCTTTACGGCCATCTCTTCCCGGATCTGCCCGTCATTACCATTGGGTCGGGTGAGAAAATCAAGACCCTTGCCACCATTGAAGCCATCCTTAAAGGGTTTTTAGATAACGATTGCGACAGATCAAGCTTTGTCATCGGTATTGGTGGCGGAATCGTTACCGATATCACGGGGTTTGCCGCATCCATCTTTTTAAGGGGAGTCCCTTTCGGGTTTGTCTCCACCTCGTTGCTGTCCCAGGTGGATGCCAGTGTCGGTGGAAAAAACGGGGTCAACCTGGACGCGTTTAAAAATATGGTGGGTGTATTCAACCAGCCGGATTTTGTTATCTGTGATATCGATCTTTTAAAGACCCTGCCGGAACAAGAGATTTCCAACGGGCTGGCGGAAATTGTCAAGCACGCCTTGATCTGTGATCCGGATATGTTTGAATTCTTAGAACAGAACAGACAAAACGCCCTTGATCTGGACTATGACACCATTTTCAGGCTGGTTGCCGATTCCGTCAGAATAAAGTCTCAGGTGGTTCAAAACGACGAAAAAGAAGCCGGAGAGCGGCGCAAACTAAACTTTGGCCACACCATTGGGCATGCCATCGAAAAGATTGAACAGGCCGGTCACGGCAGGGCCGTATCCATGGGAATGATGGCGGCAGGAGAGTTTTCCCGGCAAAAAGGGTGGATCAGCCAGGCGGATATAAATCGTATCCAGGCGCTTTTATCAGACCTGAACCTGCCCACCGGACTGAATTATCCACAGGACAAAATTATTAAAGCGGCCCAAAAAGACAAAAAAAAGCAGGGAGACAACCTTTTTTATGTGTTCCTGGAAAGCATTGGAAAAGCCCGGGTGGAGAAAATCAGTTTTCAGGAGATGAATACCTTTATCAATAAGGTGTTTCCCGCTTAAGTTGTTGGCGAACCGATCTTGGAACGGCCGTGAATCTGCCCGGACAGATCCTTTGACATAAAAACGCTTAACGGGTCGGGCCTGTAATCGCCAAAGGACCTGCAAACTTCATATCCCAAATCTTTATAAAGTCCGATTGCCTCGGACTGGTAAATGCCTGTTTCAAGCTGCGCCTTGAACAGAGCCCTGTCTGTCAATGCTTTTTCAAGCGCAGCCATGATTATTTTGGCAAGCCCTTTTCCCCGGTGCACCTGCGGTACATAGACCCGTTTGATTTCACCATAGTCTGAAAACAGCTTTACCGCACCTATAGCCACAAGCCCTTGTTGATCAAAAGCGCCAAGCATTATGACATTAGGCCGGCAAAGGGTGTCTATGGAATCAAGATGATTGCTCTGGGCCGGATAAAGCCGTGACTGGTATTCATCCAGCTCTGCTATAAGGCCCTTTGCATCATTGGGATCAATTTTCGTAATCAGTTTAATGGTTTAATCTCCCCACAGCCTTGATCAACCTGATTTATTCTTCTTTAATTAACACCAGCCTGAATCCGATGGTATCGCTTCCCATACCCGGAATAAATTTATCCCTGCCCCGAACCCCTAAACGATTCAGGTTATCTGCAAAGCTGCCGCCGCGTACAACCCGGGAAGACTCTTTTTCGACGTAGACAGGATCATTCTTCTGATGCGTGGCATATGCATTTTTATCATAATAATCCCGACACCACTCCTTGACATTGCCGGCCATGTCATAAAGCCCCATATCATTGGGCAAAAAGCTGCCCACCGTAAGAGTGGCGCCGATTTGCTCTCCTTGGGTGCATGTCCCGCAATTGGCCTGGGGTTTTATGGTATCCTCCGGCCAGGGGAATTTTTTATGCTCCCCCCTGGCGGTGGCGGCATACTCCCACTGTGCTTCACTTGGCAGATAGAGCCTTCCTGAAACCCGTTTGTTCAAATGCCCGATAAAATCCTGGACCTCTTCAAAGGAGACATTTTCAACCGGCCGGTCCAAAGCACCCGTGAATCGTGAGGTATTTGTCCCCATGACCTGTTGCCATTGGCGATGTGTAACCTCGAACGCACCTATCCAGAATCCTTTTAAACAAACGGTATGGGCGGGTTTTTCATCTTTGCGGCACCGAAGGCCGCCGGGATCACACCCCATGGTAAAGCAGCCACCGGGAATATATTTAAATACCATCCGGGTAAAAGGCTCTGTATATCGGCTGCCCTTTGCATATTTTGGCAAAATTTCATCGTCAAACGTTCCGCCGCATGTTCCGGAATAGGTATACAGCTTAAGATCATTCCAGATTCTTTCAGCCCGGCTTGACCCGTTATCGTATGCCTTTTTAATCCAGCATTTGGCCTTAAACGGATCTTTCAACGTTTGTGTACCGTTAAAATATGCCAGGGCCACATCACACATGGCTTCTGTATTTCCACTTCTGGCAGCCGACAACAGCGTTGTAAAATCTGTTTGTCCCACGCCTGCACCTGCACTAAAAGTCATGAAGCCTGAAATCACGCATATCATTGCAATAAAATTATTTTTTTTCATGATACCCTCCAATGCCGTATCCCGCTTTACCCATCCAGAACTTTTCTTTCACTCTATTGCCGGTAAAAAAAGCTGTCAAGCCGGAATCATTGCCCACCCCCATTATTATCTTTAAAAACCGGACAGATTATAGTATCTATATAATCGACTGCCCCCTGATGGCTGATCCTTACGACTCGATACAAAATTGACCTGGAACGCCGGTAATTTGCATATATAGCTTGACCCCGATTTGGAGTTTTAGTTCAATATTTAAGTAAAACCCATATGACACGCATCAACTTTAATAAGGAGGAAAAAAATGGCAACCTTAAAAGGATCCCAGACTGAAAAAAACCTGTTAACCGCATTTGCCGGGGAATCCCAGGCAAGAAACCGCTATACCTACTTTGCCAGCGCCGCCAAAAAAGAGGGATATGTCCAGATTTCCGATATTTTTACCGAAACCGCCAACCATGAAAAGGAGCATGCAAAACGCTTCTTTAAATTCCTGGAAGGGGGAGAACTTGAAATCACGGGCGCCTTTCCGGCCGGTGTGATCGGGTCCACCCTGGAAAACCTGAAAGCCGCAGCAGCGGGCGAGGAATTTGAATGGACAAAAATGTACCCTGACTTTGCGGCCACGGCCCGCGAAGAGGGATTTGATGCCGTTGCCGCAGCGTTTGAAATGATTGCCGTGGCAGAAAAACAGCATGAAAAACGATATGCAAAACTTGCCGCCAATATTGAAAAAGGGTCGGTATTTAAAAAGGACGGTACGACAAAATGGCGGTGCCGCAATTGCGGCTATGTGCATGAGTCGGATGAGGCTTTGGAGATGTGTCCTGCCTGCGCCCATCCCCAGGCTCATTTTGAACTGCTGGCTGAAAACTGGTAAACACACCTTTCAATCATGGTTGGGTTTAATTCCCAGCAGCCTCAGGTCGAGGGATGTTTATGAAATAAACAGCAACAGGGCCTGCTGCGGTTAAAACCAATCTTTTGAATCACGTTTATAGCGGTAACAGTTTTGTTTTATAAACCGCGTAAGCTGTAAATCCATACCCCGCTGCCTACAGCAGGGTCGTTGATTTTTTTGTATTTTTTAAAGAGCAGGCGCCGGGGCGACCCCTTTAACGGCGCCTGCTCTTTTTCATACCCCGTTAAGCCTGCAATTTGGGATATCCTGTTATTGATCAATTGACAAAGAAATATTAACAACATATATTTACATGATATTTTTTAACCTTTATTCAAATTTAGGACGGTACAAACATGGCAGAAAATATAATTGAAATAGAAGACGACGCTTTCGAGCAAATGGTTCTCCAGTCTGACAAACCGGTGATGGTAGACTTCTGGGCACCCTGGTGCGGTCCCTGTAAGGCCATTGCCCCAACAGTGGAAGCCCTTGAAAAAGAATATGGTGATAAAATGACCTTTGCAAAAGTCAATGTGGATGAAAATCCAATAAGCCCCAGCAAATTTGGTGTACAGGCCATCCCGACACTGATCTTTTTCAAAAACGGTGAAATTGCTGAACAGATCACCGGAATGGTTGCTAAAGAAAAACTGGAAGAAACCATCAAAGGCGTCCTTTAAGGAGAGATTGACATGGCAGCAGCGGACTATGATCTGGTCATTATCGGCGCCGGCCCTGCCGGATTAACCGCCGGTATATACGCCGCCCGGGCCAGGATGAATGTTCTTCTTCTGGAAAAAGCCGTCCCCGGCGGACAGGTACTGGTAACAGACTGGGTTGAAAATTATCCCGGTTTTCCCGAAGGAATTTCAGGATATGACCTTGCGGAAAAAATGAGAGTCCAGGCTGTAGACCTTGGCTTGAAAATAGATACAGCCGAGGTTCACTCCCTAAACCTGTCTGAGGATAAAAAAGAGATTGTTTTAAAGGATAAAAGCATTTTTGCAAAATCCCTGATTATTGCATCCGGCGCCTCCCCCAACACCCTTCATGTGGGTGAAGATAAATTTGCCGGTAAGGGAGTTTCCTATTGCGGAACCTGTGACGCGCCATTTTTCAGGGATAAAACCGTTGTGGCGGTTGGCGGCGGAGACACCGCGATCCAGGAAGCCATTTTTCTGACCAAATTTGCCAAAAAGGTCTATCTGGTTCATAGAAGAGACGAGCTTCGTGCCGCTAAAATTCTTCAGGAACGCGCCTTGGCAAACGATAAGATCGAATTTGTCTGGGACAGTATCGTCACGGGACTGGACGGTTTTTTCGGCGTGGAGAAGGTTCATATTAAAAATGTAAAAACCAATGAAGAAACAACACTGGCCGTGGACGGCTGTTTTATCTGGATTGGAATCCTGCCAAACACTGATTTTTTAAATGATAGCGTACAGACCGATGAATTTGGCTTTATCCGCGTAGACCAGAACATGCAGACCTCGGTTCCCGGCGTATACGCTGCCGGCGATGTCAGGGACACACCATTGAGACAGATTTCAACAGCTGTGGGAGATGCTGCCATTGCCACACTCTCTGCAGAACACTTTATCGAGAATAATTAAACATGAGAAAACTAATACTCCTTGTCTGTCTGACGATCCTGATATCCGGATGCAGTCTGTTTGAAGAAGATTACGGGATGGATAAAAATGCGGAACAGCTTGCAGCCGAAGGATCCTCAGCATTCATGTCCGAAGATTACAAAACTGCCAAAAAAGCCTATATGGACCTGAAAGACTGGTACCCGTTCAGCAGATATGCCATCCTGGCAGAATTGAAAATTGCCGATTCTCATTTCCATTTGGAAGAATACCCGGAAGCTATCCTGGGGTACGAAGAATTTGAAAAAATGCATCCCAAAAACGAAGCCATTCCCTATGTTATTTATCAAACCGGCCTGGCCTGGTATAACCAGCTGGGAACCATTGACCGGGATCATACACCGGCAATCAGAGCCCTTACCCAGTTCAACCGGCTCAATGACCAGTTTCCCAACAGCGAATATGCCAAAAAAGCAACGGATAAGTATAAAAAATGCATGGGCGCTCTATCCGGTCATGAGCTTTACGTGGCCGATTTTTACATGCGGGTCAAAAAATATAAAGCAGCCTTAAAAAGATATGAATATCTGATTGAAAACTATCCAGGATCCCAAGAGGCTAAACAAGCTCAAAATAAAATCCAGCGGGCAAGAGAACTTGCCTCAAAAAACCAGGACAACTAAAAACTTCTTTACTTTTTTAAAGGAATGATGTATTTATTCCAGGTTAATTTTTTGTTAAGAAGATTTTTCGTTTAGGAGTATAAAAATGTCAAAAGAATGTGCTATTTGCGGGAAAAAACCCTTGGTTGGCAACAATGTCAGCCATGCCCATAATTTGAACAAGAGAAGATTTAATCCCAACCTTCAAAGAGTTCGTGCTGTTGTAAAACAGGGTTGCGTAAGAAAAATAGACGTCTGCACTAGCTGCATTAAAGCAGGCAAAGTTACAAAAGCGTCCTAAATCACTTCTCTTTTATCTTTATTTTAAAAGTACAAATTTAGGTTCGGGCGGTACCAATCATTCCGTCCGAACCTGTTTTTTGTATGGCTGCCTATAAAATTTTTGATGCCAGTTCGGCAAGCTTTGACCGCTCCCCTTTTTCAAGATTAATATGGGCATAGACTTTCTGGCCTTTCATTTTTTCTATGATAAATGCCAACCCGTTTGTCTGGCTGTCCAGATAGGGATGATCGATCTGATAGATATCCCCTGTAAAAACAATTTTAGTTCCTTCTCCTGCCCGGGTGATGATGGTTTTCACCTCATGCGGCGTAAGGTTCTGTGCTTCATCCACAATAAAAAATACCTTCACGATACTGCGGCCGCGGATATAAGAGATCGGTGTGATCACAATCTTCTCTTCTTCTATTAATTGCCGGATCTGCTTGGCATGACCGTTGCTCTCATTAAACTGGTTCTGGATCACCGACAAATTGTCATACAAAGGCTGCATATAAGGATCCAGTTTGGAGGCGACATCCCCAGGAAGAAAGCCGATATCCTTGTTACTCAGGGGCACCACCGGCCGTGCGATAAAGATCTGCCGATAGTATCGTTTGCGCTCAAGTGCTGCTGCCAGGGCCAACAGGGTTTTGCCGGTCCCTGCCTTTCCGGATACGGTCACCAGGGGAATGTCCGGGTTGAGCATGGCATTTAAGGCAAAAGACTGCTCGGAATTCCTCGGTTTAACCCCAAAGCATATCTTGGGTTGAATTCTTCGGACAAGCTGAGTTTTTCCGTCAAAAACAGCCAGGGCCGATTTGGAACCATTCTTTAAAATCAGATTCTCATTATTGTATAACCCTTTTTCATCCTCGATAAAGTCCGCTTCCATCTCATAGGGTTTCTGATACATCTGATCCAGGACATCCTCACTGACATTTTCCACCACTTTAAGGCCCGTATACATGTCAGACAGGTTTTCAACATATTTTGAATTATAATTTTCAGTTTTAAGACCAATAGACCGTGCGCGTAATCTTAGGTTTACATCTTTTGTAACAAAGATCACGTTTTTAAAATCATGCTTTTTTGCCACGGTATAGGCGATATTCAATATCCGTATATCAGCGGTGATCTCGCTGAAATTTTTCTTGATAACGTCATCCAGCGGCGTTTCAAGACGGATACAGATCTTGCTGTCCCCGTTGTCTATGGGGGCGCCGCCATTGAGCATACTGTCACTGGACAAGGCGTCCAGAGATCTTAAAAAGTCCCTGGCATTGCAATTGATCACATTATTGCCTTTTTTAAACTTGTCCAGTTCTTCAATTACGGTGATGGGGATGTAAATGTCGTTGTCGTGGAATTGGTTGATGCAGGCGCTGTCGTGGAGGATTACATTGGTGTCGAGAACAAAAATCTTCTTCATAGGCATCGTCTCCTTTTAAAATTGAGACCAGGTTCGCCCGGATATTTCAGAAGACGGGTTTTGCCCCCATGAAATAGCCGGGTTAGTTTAAGCATAGGGAAAATATTCATGCTTGTAAACATTTTGTTCCACAGTAAGGAATCGTTACAAAATAACTTGATCTAAATTGTTTCCCAAACCCCTTAAAAGACTGGGTATTTTAAAAACAAAAGTTCAAGAAAGGCAATGCACAGATTTGATGACTTATTCGGTTTTCAGAATCCGTTTGACATCGGTGACTTTTTTGACCTTGCGGATATCGGTCATGATCTGGCGAAGCTGGTCTGTGCTGTGAACCAGGATGGTGAAATAAAAAAGGCCGACGCCTGTCTCCTGGGTCTCGGTTTTGGCACTGAGAATATTGGATTTGTATTTGCTGATCACAGAAGCGATATCTGCCAGAAGGCCAAACCTGTCATCGGTCCTAACCTTAATACTGGCTGGATAGGACTCGGTAAACTCCGTACTCCATTCGGATTCAATCTTTCTTTCACTGCTCATTTTCAGGATATTGAGACAGTTTTTTCGATGGATGGTCACGCCCTGCCCCTGGGTGATATACCCGATAATAGGATCTCCGGGCAAGGGGTTGCAGCATTTTGAAAATTTGACCAGGATATCATTCAAGCCTTTAACGATAACGCCGTTACCCTGTTTTTTCTTTTTCTTACCCACCAGTTTGGACAGAAGGCTTTCCGGCTTCTCCTCCTGCTTGTCCATTCCGGGAAGCGCCTTGTTTAAAACCTGAAGCGGGGTCAGCTTACCAAACCCTACATGGGCCACCAGATCATCAACCGTTTTAAACCCGAAGGTTTGGGCCACTTTCATCATTTCACCGGATTTTACAAGCGTGTTAAAACTGGTATTCTTTTTTCGAAATGTTTTTTCACACATCTCCCGGCCCAGGGAATAACTTCTCTCTTTTTCCCTGGCATTGATCCATGCACGGATCTTGGTTCGTGCCTTGACGGTTTTGACAAAATTGAGCCAGTCAGGACTGGGGTTGGAGTCCTTGGTGGTAACAATCTGTACCTTGTCCCCTGTTTTCAGATGCTGGGTTAAGGGCGCCAGTTTTCCGTTTACCTTGGCCCCTGTGCACTGGGCACCGACTTCGGTGTGAATAAGATAGGCAAAATCCACGGGTGTGGCTTTTTTGGGCAGTGTTTTAATCTCGCCCTGGGGCGTGAACACATATATTTCATCCGGATACAGATCAATCCGGACGTTTTCTAAAAATTCATCCGGATCATTATAGTTTTCCTGGTTCTCAACCAGTTTTCTGATCCAGGCATACAGCTCGCCTGTATTTTCATCTATCTTGGTGCCCTCTTTATAGCTCCAGTGAGCCGCAATCCCTGATTCTGCGATCTGGTCCATTTCATTTGTCCGGATCTGGACTTCCACCCGCTCTCCTTTGGGGCCTACGACAGTGGTATGAATGGACTGGTACATATTGGGCTTGGGGTTGCCGATATAGTCTTTAATCTTGTAATAAATGGGTTTCCACATGGAATGGATGGCCCCCATGGCAGCATAACACTGGGGCACCGTATCCAGAATGATTCTGAAAGCAACGATGTCATACACCTCTTCAAAATCCAGATTCTGGGACAGCATCTTCTGGTAAATACTGTAATGCTGCTTATACCGCCCCTTGATATCGCACGGCAGCTCCATTTCCGTCATCTTCTCATTCAGCTTTTTACTGACTTCCCGGATATAGTTTTCTTTTTCATCTTTTGCCCGGTTTACCATGGCATCAATCTGCTCGTATTCATCACGAAGCGTATAATAAAAGGCAAACTCTTCGAGCTCGTGTTTGATCCAGAAAATACCCAGACGGGCGGCAATGGGGGCATAAATATCCAGGGTTTCCTGGGCAATGGCCGCCTGTTTTTCAGGGCGTTTATGATACTTTAAGGTCCGCATGTTGTGCAGACGATCAGCCAGTTTGATCAATACCACCCGGATATCGTCCGCCATGGCCAGAATCATTTTTCTCAAAGATTCCGCCTGCTGGGCAACTTTAGTGGTAGATGGAAGTGCGGACAGTTTGGTCACGCCGGATACGATATGTGCCACACCCGGCCCGAACATCTCTTCAATATCTTCTCGTGTGGCCGGGGTGTCTTCAATGACATCATGCAGAAGTGCCGCTGCAATGCTCTCCACATCCAGGCGCATATCCGCCAGAATGCTGGCCACTTCCAGGGGGTGGGACAAATAGGGTTCTCCGGAAAGTCTTACCTGTCCTTCATGGACCCGGGCAGAATAGATATAGGCCCGGTCAATGACATCGGTATCCCCTTCCGGATTATAGTCGTCAATCTTATCCAGTATGTCCGTAATCCTGATCATTTATCTCTTATCAGCCTATATCAATATGCTTTTGCAAACAAAACCCGCCGTGAACTTGAACTGCCGCAGCAGATACATGCGCCTTCCTGTGTGGGACTGTCAAACGGAATACACCGAATGGTGACCGAAAGATGTTTTTTAATGGTTGCTTCACAGTCATCGGACCCGCACCAGTGAGCCATGACAAAAGCACCGTTATTATATCCCTTCGACTTTTTATACAGCTTGTAGAATTCATCCTTGTCATCTATTTCAAATGTATTCTCATTCCTGTAAGTGACAGCCCGGTTGAACAGATTCTCCTGGATGCTGTTTAAGATATCTGTAATCTGGTCGATAAAGGCTTCCCGGTCCATGGACTGTTTTTTGGATTCATCTCTGCGGGCCATAAACACGCTGTTATTTTTAATATCTCTGGGACCCAGCTCCACACGGACAGGGATGCCTTTTTTCACCCAGTCCCATCCCCGGGCGCCGCCGATATCCCGGTCATCAATCTCCACGGTGACATTTCTTTCAAAGAACGTTTTCTGTTCCAAAGCGTCTTTTAAACCCTGGGCGCTTTGAAGGACTTCCCTGTTGTCACTTCCCTTTTTTAGTATCGGAAGGATCACCACATGGGAAGGTGCAATACGCGGCGGCAGGACAAGGCCGTCATCATCGGAGTGGGTCATGATCATGCCACCGACCATTCGTGTTGATGTGCCCCAGGAGGTGGTCCAGGCAAAGGCCTCTTTTCCCTCTTCATTTTGAAAGGTGATATCGGAGCCTTTGGCAAAATTTTGTCCCAGAAAATGGGACGTTCCTGCCTGTAATGCTCTTTTATCCTGCATCATGGCCTCAATGCATGTTGTGTCATCTGCCCCCGGGAACCGCTCCGACGGTGTTTTTCGGCCGCGAACCACCGGCATGGCCAGGTGCTCTTCAACAAATTTGGTATAGACATCCAGCATGAGCATGATCCGCTCTTTGGCCTCGGTCTCAGTGGCATGGGCGGTATGGCCTTCCTGCCATAAAAATTCACTGGTGCGCAAAAACATCCGGGTGCGCATTTCCCAGCGGACCACGTTTGCCCACTGGTTTAATAAAATGGGCAGATCCCGGTAACTGGAGGTCCATTTGGCCATGGATTCGCCAATGATGGTTTCGGATGTGGGCCGGACAATCAAGGGTTCGGCAAGCTTACCGGCCGGCTTTAAACCGCCCTTTTCCTCATCTTTTTCCAGCTTGTGATGGGTGACCACCGCACACTCTTTGGCAAATCCTTCCACATGCTCTGCCTCTTTTTCAAGATAACTTAGCGGAATAAACAAAGGAAAATAGGCATTTTTCACCCCTGTCTTTTTAAACATGGCATCCATCTGATTCATAATATTCTCCCAGATGGCATATCCCCACGGTTTAATTACCATACACCCTCTTACCGGGGAGTTTTCAGCCATATCCGATACTTTTACAACTTCCTGGTACCAGGCCGGGTAATCCTGCTCACGCGTCGGCGTGATGGCTGTTTTTTTCTGCTTTGCCATTATTCTCCTTTCGAATCCTTTGTCATCTCGTCTATTTCGTCCAGCAACTGATCAACAAGCTCGTTCTGGTCTATTTTTCGAATCACTTTTCCCTTTTTAAATAAAATACCCTTGCCGTCTCCGCCGGCTATTCCGATATCTGCTTCCCTGGCTTCTCCCGGGCCGTTTACCACACAGCCCATAATGGCAACTTTAATCTTAGAGGAGCGTTCAAGTAAAGCTTTTTCTGTCTGTTCGGCAATTTTAAAAAGATCGACTTTGCACCGGCCGCAGGTGGGGCAGGATATCAATTCCGGTCCCCGGTTCCGTATCTCAAGCGCCCGTAAAATTTCATAGGCTGTCCTGATTTCCTCCACCGGATCACGGGTCAAAGAGACCCGGATGGTATCCCCGATGCCTTCGGACAGCAGCATGCCGATCCCGATGGCGGACTTGGTGATCCCGGCGTACAATCCACCGGCCTCGGTCACCCCCACATGAAAGGGGATATCTGTTTTTTCGGCCAGCATCCGGTAAGCGGACACCGTTCTTGTGACATCCGACGCCTTTAACGAGACCTTGATATCGGTAAAATTCAGATCTTCCAGAATTTTAATATTGCTCAGTGCACTTTGAACCATGGCTTCGGGTGTCCGGCCGAACTTTTGCTCAATCTGTTTTTCTAGGGAACCTGCATTGACACCGATACGGATGGATATTCCATGCGCTTTGGCACAGTCCACCACGGCCCGGATCTTTTTTTCTTCCCCGATATTGCCCGGATTAATCCGCAACGCATCGGCCCCTGCTTTTGCCGATGCCAGGGCCAGCCTGAAATCAAAATGGATGTCCGCCACCAGCGGGATTTGAATCTGTGTTTTTATCTTTTCAATGGCCAGTGCCGCATCCATGTCCGGCACCGCCACCCGGACAATCTCGCACCCGGCCTTTTCAAGGGCATGAATCTGGTTCACCGTGGCAGCAACATCCTGGGTCTGGGTATTGGTCATGGACTGAACCGATATCGGGGCATCCGAACCGATCTTAACCTTTCCAATACGTATCTGCCGGGTTTTTCTTCGTTGCGCTACCAAAGACATTGCAGGTATTTTCCTTAACTCGTTAATATGAAAGCTGTGGTATCCCAACAGAGCTTCATTGTCCGGCTCAGGCAATCCGTCATGAAGTATCAGGTCTGCCCAGGCCCGTTTATAAAAAGTAAAAGCTTACAGTTTATAGCTGAACTGTAAGCCGGCAAATTCATTGCTTTCTCAATCTACCATAAACTACCAAAGCTGACAGTTTAATTCAAGCCGCCAGAGGCTTAAACTTTTGATTTTCAATCAATTATTTTTATGGGAGCAGGGACAGGATAGAACCGTTTGTCAAGAATGGCCAGGGACCGGTTCAGATTTTCAAGATTAAACACCTCTAAACTGACAACACCGGTATAGGAATTCAGAAGCTGAAAAACCTGGTTTAAAAATTTTTCAGGCAAAAGATCCAGGGCCGTATGATCTTTTGGGGGTTCAATTGACACATCAACACCGTGCAGGTGTATCAACGGTGTTCTCGGGGCATGCCTGGCCATTGTCTGTAAAAGGGTGTGACCGTACTTGATCTGATGCCCGGCATCAATGGTCACCTTTAGATCAAACTCATTGATAACAGGTTCCACAACTTCAAAGGGGTAATTTAAGGTTTCAATGGAAACAGCCCCCGGATCCCCAAGGGCCTCCACCAGTGAATCCACGCCCGAATAAGTATCCTGGAGCCATTGTTTTCTCAATTCAGACGGGTTGCTGCCTTTCACGGCATTTTGGGGCATGGGCAGATGAAGGGTATGGGTGGTGGGGCAAAGCGCTTCAAACCGTTCCATCACCTTGATAATCATATCCCGGGCCCTTTGACGCTTTTCAGGATCCGGGCTGGTTAAATCAATGTCTGTTGGCAGATGAATATTATAGGTAAGTGAATGCTCCCGGGATAGGGCCAGCAGCCTTTTGACATCCTCTTTTGAGGGGATGACAGCCTCGGGCCTGGATTCAAAAACAAGCAGCTCGATTTCATCGAAAAACGGTCCCAGCCTTTCAACATTGGGGATGATATGATCCGGAACGATAAAAGAAGTTGTACCCAGTTTGAATTTTCTTTTTTTTATGTTGCCTTCCATGATGCCGACGTTGTCCATTATTATTGCCCTGTCCTAAATTTTTAAAACACAAACAGCATACAACAGGCCATGCAGACGGCAAGAAAAGAGCCTGCCATCATCAGGTCGCACGCCTGCTTGATTTTCTCTTTGCCCGGATCTGCAAACTCCCTGCCGATATAGGGTTTTTCAACCACCCGGCCATGGTACGCATTAGGGCCGCCCAGGCGGATACAAAGGGCCCCTGCAAATGCAGCTTCGGGAAAACCGGCATTGGGGCTTTTATGCGCCCGCCCCTGGGTGAAGCCTGTTTTCAAAGCCCTGACAGCAGCCCCGGGTGAAAAAACAAGGCTGGCAAAACAAATAATTCCAAGGGAGAGCCGGGCCGGGATAAAATTGGCCACATCATCAATCCTGGCCGAAAACCGGCCAAACAACAGATAGGTATCGTTTTTGTAACCCACCATGGAATCCAGGGTGTTGATCATCTTATAGGCTATTGCCAAAGGCGCGCCGCCGATGAGTGCAAAAAACAGAGGGGATAAAAACCCGTCCACAAAATTTTCAGCCACGGTTTCAATACCGGCCCGTGTAATGGCTGTCTCATCCAGCGTATCGGTCTGCCGCCCCACAATCATGCCCACTTTTTGTCTGGCTTTGTCAATATTGTTCTCCTGTAATGCCTTAAAGACCTCCATGGCGGCTTTTTCAAGACTTTTGGATGAAAAACAGAAAAAAAGCAGCACCACCTGTATCAGATCCGACACCGTTTTGCTGATCATACTTCCCAAATAAACGATGCCCCAGGCAATCGCCCAGGCTGACAGAATCAAAAAAATAGAAAATCCTGCCCCGGCCACAAACGGTGATTTTACGATTTTCCTGAAAACCGGCTCAAAAAAAGAGATCGCCTTTCCCATGGCGATGACCGGGTGGGGCAGCCACCTGGGATCTCCCAGGTAAAAATCAAGAATAAACGCCGCCAGTATTATAGTCCAATCCATATCAACCATGGGTCAGCACCTCTTTGATCAGGGTGGCAAGCTGCTGGTTTTGCGCTCTTTTTTTCAATGAGAACCGGACAAACTCTTTGGACAGGCCCACAAAATTTTCACAATCACGGATCAGAATCCTGTGTGTGCCGATCTTTTCACAAAACAGGTCGGATGAAACCCCGCAGGTCAATTGCGCCAGTACAAAATAGGCGTTTGAAGGAAAAAACCGAAGCCCTTTGACCTGTTTTAGACTGTTGACAAACAATCGCTTTTCTTCCCGGATAAAACTTCGGGTCTGTTCATAAAACCCGCTGATCTCCTCCGGGTGGTCAAAGATATCCACGATCACTGCCTGGGCCAGGGAATTGACACTCCAGGGCTGATAATGGGCCATCACCTTCTCACTGATGGATGGGGCCGCGCTTAAAAACCCGGTCCGAAGCCCGGGGATTGTGAATACCTTGGACATGGAAGACAGGACAACCAGATTGTCAAAACCCTCATCGGAAACAAAAGAGATCTGTTCTGCCTGATCCACAAAGGGAAGATAGGATTCATCAAGCACAAACAGCGTGTTTGGATGCTTTTTGAAAAGCCACACCAGCATCTGTTTTGAGATCAGGGATCCGGTGGGGTTGTTCGGATTACAGATAAAGACCATGTCTGATTGTTCAACCTGTTTTGAAAACAGTTCAATATCCGGAGAAAAATTATTTTCCGCTCTTAAAACGAAATGGTCATATAAAACACCGTGCATGATGCAGGCATCTTTATAGTCGGAATAGGTGGGTCCTAAAATGAGAACCTTTTTGGCATCCAGGGCCCGGGGCAAGGTGTAGATAAAAAAGGTGGTCCCGTTTCCGGCCACCACCCGGCCCGGATCAATCCCGTAAAAACGGGCAAAGCCGTTTTTCATGGACCTGGCGTCCGGCTCCGGCAAAGACCGGATCCCGGCAAGATTGCCGCGGATGAATGTCTCGATTCTTTTTGGCGGACCCAAGGGATTTAAATTGCTGCTCATGTCAGTGATATCACTGATTTTGCAACCCAGGTCCTGTGCCAGCCGGCGCTTGTTCCCGCCGTGTCCGATAATCATGTTTGCTTAATTTTCCTTATATCAGCGTGATGCCGGCAGCCAGAAAAAGGATGGCCTCAACCATTTCCGTCATGGCACCGAGCATATCGCCTGTAATACAGTTTAGTTTGTTTTTATAAAACAGCAGTATTCCTGTGGTGGCAAGTGCAAATACCACCACCACCCAAAGCCCTGAAAAGCCCATCAAAAAAGAAACCGCCACAGGGATTAAAAGAAAAGAAAAATCCCTCCACCCCAGGGGTTCTTCAAACAGGTCCAGACCGGTACCGGTATCTTTTCGACCGTATTTTAGAAACCGGATGCCAAAAAGCATGGACCCTCTGGCATAGGCCGGTATGATTAAAAACAGAAGACCTGACACACCGGCTTCCTTCATGCTGTAAATGCCGACAACCTTTAACGCCAGTACACAGACCACCGCCACAAGGGCCATCATCCCGATCCGGCTGTCCTTCATGATTTCCATGACCCGTTTTTTGGGCCCGTGGCTGAACAACCCGTCAGCAGCGTCGCCGAGCCCGTCCAGATGAAATGCCCCGGTCAGGCAGATCAGAAAAACAGTGTCCAGGACAGCGGCTGCCAGCGGCGGCCAGAAATAGGACACCACCAGATCAAAAAAGAGAAGCAAACTGCCCAGTATCAGGCCGATCACCGGGAAAAATTTAATCATCCCAAGAGGGGACCAGGCCACATTTTTTCCAGCAGGTAAAATGGTGATAAATCCCAGGGCGCTTTTAAAATCTTCAAATAGTTGCTTCATTGATCCGCCTCTTTTACGGTCTGATAAAAGATGCCCCGGTCCTGTTGGGCCGCTGTCACCATTTTTTCTTTTTCAAGGCGTGACAGACAGGTTTCAAGCTCTTGCATTTCAAGACCGAGAATATTTTGCAAATCTGTTTTTGTACAGGGCCTTCGATGAATGGTTTCCAATATTGCCGCTTCCATATCCGGTCTTTGAATTGTGGCCTGTTCAATTTCCGGTACTTTTGCGATAATTTCAATGGGGGAAAAACCGAGGATATCTATCACCCGCTGCAGCTCCATGGCCGATGCAGGCCTGATATCGGACCGGGTGCCGGGCCTGTCCAGCGTGTTGATCTGGACCCGGTCCGGATCGATCTGCTGGACAGCCTTTTTTAATAGCAACAGATCTGTTTTAGCATCATTAATCCCCGGAAGGATTAAAATCTCCAGCCAGATCAGACCTTTAAATTCCCGCCGAAAATCGGTGATCCCTTTGATGATACTTTCAACATCCAGAGAGGCACAGGGCCGGTTGATCCGTTGAAACGCCCCGTCTGCCGCGGCATCCAGGGACGGCACCACAAGATCCGCTCCCAGCATCTGCCTTCTTACCATTTCATCAGAAAACAGTCCCGCATTGGTCAGCACCGCAATGTTTATCCCGGGCCTTTTCTTTTTTATATACGCAATGACATTACCAAGACTGCTGTTAAGGCTGGGTTCTCCGGATCCTGAAAACGTAATGTAATCCGGGTCCGGATGGTTGGCAAAATAATCTTCCAGTTCCGCCATAACCCTGTCATAGGGTACCCAGTTTTTTCGATCGCAGGTCAGCTGTGTTGTCTTGCCGCACTCACAATAGATGCAATCCATACTGCATATCTTATGGGTCACCAGATCCACGCCCAGAGAAACCCCCAGCCGCCGGGAGAGAACCGGTCCGAATATATGATCATAGGCCATATTTATGTTATCTTTCCAATCATTTTTTAAATGATCTTAGTAATCGTTTTGTCATTTAATCTTCACGGCAATCCCGGCCACAGACATGGTGACACGATGGGCCGTGGCCGCCATCCGTTGATTGACAAACCCGGCAAGATCCCTGAACTGCCGGGCCAGGGAGTTATCCGGGACAATCCCAAGCCCCACCTCATTGGAAACCAGAAAAACAGGGCAACTGCTTTGATTAAGCGCGGTCTCCAGGGTGGTAACCTGTTTTTTTATCTGTTGCGCGTCAAGGGCTTGAAGCATCATGTTGGATACCCACAATGTCAGACAATCAACCAGTATGACATCTGCTTTTTCTGAGTAGTTCCGGATAATCTCATGAATTTTCACCGGCTCTTCGATGGTCTGCCAGTCCGGTCCCCTCTCTTTTTGATGGGTGTCAACCCGTTCCTGCATTTCATCATCCAAGGGAACCGATGTGGCAACAAAGTATTTGTTTGTCCCCTTTATCTTATCTGCC
The DNA here is from genome assembly GCA_964562385.1 of uncultured Desulfobacula sp. Taxonomy (GTDB): domain Bacteria; phylum Desulfobacterota; class Desulfobacteria; order Desulfobacterales; family Desulfobacteraceae; genus Desulfobacula. Next base: position 3,235 of record CAZLTD010000097.1, on the reverse strand, counting down.
TGATCAAGAGCCCAGGCGCTTTTGCCGCTTCGGCAACCGCCGATTACAAATGTTATCTCTTTTTCCAAACCAATCGAACCTTTTTTTGCGTATCATTTTCATGTCCTGATATAATTCAGGGCTTGGTTTACCGCACCAACTTACCCCAATATCCGAATCATTGGCAACTTAAAAAATCCAAAACAGATCCAGGGGCCGCAATTACGATGCGGCCTCAACCCCCATGGCTTGCAGAGTTCTATTTAACAGCTTGAAATTATAATGTAAAAATCGCATAGTTTCCCTCTTTTACCTTTACTTTAATTTTTGTTTGATGTAGGTGTTTTAGTAAATAAATATTGTTTAGCAATCTTTTGGGGTGAAGGGGGCGAAATGATTAATCGGAATACGGTCAAGGCACTTAATTTAAAACCGGTTACCCGGACAATGTGTCGGGACTTTTATATCAAAATCAACTCTGAGTTTGATACGCCTGAATCCATCAAAGAGTCTGTATCATGGTGGCAGGATGATGGAGACAAGCTAAACAACCTGTGGTGGGTACTCAATTATTATTCAGACAAACTGGACCCGGACAGGAACCTGAGAGCCTATGTTGAAAATTATCTCGACAGTCTTGCCCGTCAACGGCAGCCAACCGCGGAAGCATAGGGGAGAGGGCAAAAAACCGGCGCCGGGGTTAAACCCCATTTTTCAGGTTGTACCAAGCCTGCGCACAATAAGCAGGCGATGCACCGACTTTCTCAATTTTGAATGAAGGAAAATAATCATTCAGGGGATTTTTTAAGACTTCCGCAGGTTAAAGCATCCTTTTTGTTTTCATGCGCCTTTGGTTTAAGGTGTGATTTAACGATCAGGTCTTCAGAATTGATTTTTTGATTCTGGAAAGCATCTTTTCCCGTTTTGCTTTGATCTTCCATATAGCAAAAACAAAAAAATATATATAAATGACCATAGGAGATATCAGCAATATAAAAGAAAAAGTAAAGATAGATTCCGCCATTATGATTTCCTCCCATTAAATTTACAGTTTTAAAAATTTATTCCTCTGATCCAGGCCTGTATGAATGGTGACGCGGCATGGCCGATATAACAGAGGAATAAATTAGAATTTGTGCCCATAATTAATCAAAGCCAAAAGGCTGCCGTAATGACGTGTTTTTTATTTATCCCGGCATAAGGTGGCACCGTTCTCATCCTCCGGCTTATCCTGTTGTTCCATGAAATCCAATATCTGGTCCGGAAACAGCATTTTAAAATATTCCTCTGCTTCTTCAAATTTTTGCTGACCGAGAGTGTGATTTTGATAGAACAAATATCCATGGCTGAAAAAAAGCCAGGGCAGAGCTTCTTTAATCGATTGTTTTGATACCATTTTTCTCTCTGACAACAAGTATGAGATGGTACTTTTAATGTGCTCGTTACATACTGGGAAAATCATGTTTATACCATCATCAATAAATTCAAATACCTTTTTCATAATATGCTTCTCCTATTCTTAATCTTTCATTAGTATAAAAAGGCCCAATTTTTTTAATTTTATTCCGATCAGAATGAGAGAGAAAAATCCCACACTTAACAGAAGTAATTTTACAAACACCGGAACGGCTTGAAAGGAAACCTCAATAGCCTGGAGTTTGAATCTGCATGGTGATCCGACAGTGAACAGTAAGTCGCTAATTTTTTCAATCATATAAGGAACAGCTAAGATGTCATCATCGGGGTATGCTCACCCCAATGATGACACTATTCAGTTCAACGGTTCTGCGGTTTTTCAGATAAAATACCGCACCTTAATCACCTGCGCGAGGCAGACACAGGTAGGTACATTTGTTTATCAACAAAAAATGAGTTGTTAAAACCACCGATACCCAGGCGGCATTCTCTGCCACTCGAAAAAGGCTTTTTCCTTGGCAAAGAAGATAGTGCCTCCTCCAATATTACCGGGTTTAACCGCAAGCCGCCGTACAAACAAATACATAAATAATCTTTTTAATTGTTTCAAAATTACCTCCAAACATTTTTATTACTCACCGGTTGGTTACGCCGCTATAATATTATACTCGCTGAAATCATCCAGGGTAAGCGCTCCCGTACCGATACCTTCCAGATGGATTACTGCATCCGGGCTGCCGAATTCATCCCCACCGCCATCTTTGTCGATATTCATCGTTACATTCCCACCGCTGCCTGAATCAACCACCTGGATGAAGTCTGCCAAATCATCATTGGATGAAAATGAAAGCAAATCCCTCAGATTAAGTTTGTCGCCGCCATCCCCTGTTTCAAAGTTTGTAATGGTATCGGTTCCGGACTGCCCTGCGTTCCATACGAAGGTGTCGCTCCTCCCGTCCCGGCCGGAGATGACATCGTCGGTTTCGGTGGCGTAGATGGTGGCGTCGTCTCCGGTCTCCCTGACGTCGAAGGCGGCATCAGCCAGCACTCCAGTCGTTCCGTCAGTACGGGTGTAAGTTTCGCCGCTCATACTTTGATTCGAGACAAAGACGGCTGCGCTGTGAGCATAGCGCTTGTCGGTCGAGCTCAATGCAGATATCTTAACCGAATCCACAAAGTAGTAAGTTTTGCCCAAGTCGATTTGCAGCCAGTTGTCGGTGCTCTTTTGGCTACTCGCATAGCCGTCAGTCCTGCCAAACTGACCGTCGACAATTTCTGAAGGGTTGAATCCAGTATGAATTGGTTTGCCGGAATGGGTGACTGTCTTGTTCAGGGCTACATTGACACCATTCACCATCACCTGGACCTCGTTGACATAGAGCTCGGTGTTGACCGAACCATCCTGTTTGACCAGGATATAACGTATTCTTGAAGATAGTGCAAAATCACCGGTGACGCCTCCTTCATTATCTGCTGCAGTAGTAATAGCGACATTTTGTAAAGTAACAGGAAATGGGGAACTGCTTGATCCAGCCACGCCGGTGAGGGTATTTTCGACACGCGCCGTCAACCGTATTCTGACCATCAGTATGTACCACCTTAACCGTGATTTTTTTACCTACTTCACTTTGTGTCAGGGTGTAGGTTGCACCTGTGGCGCCTGATAGATCAGTTCCGTCTGCCTGCCACTGGTAGGTGAAGGTGCCGATACCGTCTTCATCGGCAAGGCCTGATGTGACAGCGGTCAATGTTGAATCTTCTGCCACTGTTCCGGATATGGTTACTTCTTCCATGCCAATGAATCCAAGAACCTGATCAAGAAGGCCATCATGCACAAAGG
>CAZLTD010000096.1:0-23518 GCA_964562385.1 uncultured Desulfobacula sp. | reverse complement strand
CCTCTGGGAGGCATTTAGTGTGGTCAATGTTACCCACGAATACAGTGATTGGGGCTTTGGCTTCTTTTTGTGGCATAGTGCCTATTTCACCGTCTGTGTCTGGATCTCTATATTTTTGATGCAGGCCCCGCGGTTAAAGTCCTGAAGTGTCTATCGGGTGCAAAAAAAAAGTCTTTTTTAAACTCAGGATATAAGATTATTAGGTTTAAACAAATTTGGCAGTTTTTTTAAGGGGGAGAATTCATGAAAAAAACCAAGGTGTCACGAAGACAATTTTTTGGGATTGCAGCGGCAACTGCTGCCGCAAAAAATAGATAACCTTCTGGTCGCCGGAAGGGCCGTTGCCGGTGATAAAAAGTCCCATGCCGCCACCCGTCAAATGGTATGCTGTATGGCAACTGGACAGGGCGCCGGAGTCGCCGCGGCAATCTCGGTAAAAGAGAAGGTCACCTGTAGAGATGTCAATATTGCGACTGTCCAGAAACACCTTAAAAAACAAGGTGTAAGAATTGCCTAAATCAACACCCCCGCAGCAAGCCTTGTGGGTATTTATTTCACATCTATCTTAGGGCTAATCACAGCGGGGAGTTAAACCGGATCACGATTCAGGTTTCTTAAGGTGACAAAATAGAGTCCTGCAACGATGACCCCTTTGAACAGACTGCTGATGCTGATACACCACCAGATCCAATCATAGGTGTAGGGGGTGAAATTAATGACCAAAAGCGCGGCCGGAATTCTCAATCCTGTAAAAATAAAACCGGTAAAAGAGGGCTGTTTTGTTTTCCCAAGACCGTAAAACCCGCCCGCTGATGTGATTTCAATACACATGAAAATCTGCGATATTGCAATGATTTTAAGGTACAAAACCCCTGTGGCAACCATTTCGGGTTCATTTGAGAATAAAGAGAAAATCGGCTTTCCAAAAAAGAAAAATGCAATGGTCGCGATAAGCCCCAGACTTATACTTAACAAGAGGATAATATAATAGCCCTGCCTGATCCTGTCATACTTTTTGGCACCATAATTCTGGCCGGTAAAGGCGGCAAGAGCTGTGGAAAACCCCAGTGCCGTATTCCATGACAACGCTTCAATACTGGCCCCGACATTCTGGACACCCAAGGGGATGGTCCCGTATGCTGAGACAATCCTTGCGATCCACATTGAAAAGATACAAAAAGACATGTGATTGACTGCCACGGGGATACCGATTCTTAAAATCTTTTTTACGATCTCAATTTTTGGTAGCACAAACAGCCTGAGCCGTGGGAGAACGGATTCAGGTGACTTGAGCTTGATCATAAAAATTAAAAATACCAGGATATTGGATATCACTGTGGCAATGGCCGCCCCTTTTATGCCAAGACTTGGCACAGGTCCAATCCCGAATATCAGAACCGGATCCAAAACCATATTGACAACCAAACCGATTGAATTGATGTAAAACGGGGTTTTGCTGTTGCCAAACCCCAGATAGACAGAACTCATCGCAGGATTGACCACGGCAAAGCACATACCCATTGAAACAATTTTAAGGTAAGAAACCGCCTTACCCATGACGTCCGGTTCCAGCGTAAAAAACTCAAGGAGAGTGCCGGCAAAAACAGCAACCAGCAAATTCAGGACAATGGAGGCCGATAGCCCTATGGTCAGAGCATTTTCGGCCACATGTCGTGCCGTTGAAAAATCTTTTTTCCCCACGGACTGGGCCACAAGGGTTTCGGTGCCTGTTTTTGTCGTATAAAACAGACTCATCATAAGCCACATGAAAAATCCGGCGGTCGTTGCTGCGGTAATGGTCGCCGACCCTTCACGCCCGAGCCACATCACATCGGTCAGATTATAGGCCATCTGGATAAATGATGTCCCGATAATGGGAAAGGACAATTTTATAAGGTTCGGCGTTATCGGGCCCGAGGTTAAGGTTGCACTATTTTTCATTACTTGATCTTTTTAAAAGTAAATTATCGGCAGGAATCAAATTAAAGATTCAAAAAATCCACAGTCTCATGAAATACCCAGGTTAAATAACAGAATCCATGAAAAATAAAAAGAGCCATTGGCCCGGATATGTCACGAAATGATTTTGTTTTAGATGCCAGACACAGGATGCGAAGCCGTGGTTCTTTACTGCAAGAGGGCTGTTCCAATTGAAATATGATTACTTTAAAAACTGATAATTTGTAGTAAACCGTGAAGATACGACCCGGACAATTTAACCGAACGCGCCTTTATACCGCCCTGATAATTATTATTCACCCTTGTTTTCGCAAAAAAATTATTGCATGATTATATAAACAAACACTTAGGAGCCTTTCTATGCACTCAATCAAAATGGGTTCTGTAGCGCTTTTATTGTCAGTGCTTGTCTCGATTATACCCGGATGTTCCAACAACATGGTTGAACCGGAAGGACCAACACAAATCCGCATTGGTGTGATCCTTCCCTTTACTGGCAGCAGTGCATCCAGCGGCCTGGATTCCAAGTCCGGCATAGAGCTCGCCGCCTTTATCATCAACAATTCACATGAGTTTAAAATGCCCCTGGCCAAAGCATCCGGCCTGCCCGGTTTGAATCATGCAAAAATCAAAATCATCTTTGAAGATTCCCGTGGTGACGGGAAAATAGCCGCCGCCATTGTGGAGAAACTCATTAAAAAGGACAAGGTTGCCGCGATCATCGGCTGTTACAACAGCAGTGTTACAGCGGCGGCCAGTGAAATTGCCGAGATCTTTCAGGTCCCTTTTTTAAATCCTGATTCCACATCTCCCATCCTGATCCAGCGGGGATTGAAGTGGTTTTTCAGAACCACGCCGGATGATGAAATGTTTGTTCGTAATTTTTTCGATTTCTTTTCAGACCTGACACGTGAAAAAAAGATATCCTTACCCCGGCGCCTGGTTCTTGTTTACGAAAACAGGCTTTGGGGAACGGGTGTGGCCAGGGCGGAAAAAAAACTGGCATCCAAAGAGGGGTATGAAATCATACAGGACGTCCCGTATGATACCAATGACACACAGTTTAATCCGGAGTTATCCCGCATTAAAGATGCCATGCCGGCAACCATTCTCCAGGCATCCTATGCCAAGGATGCTGTGTTGTTTATGCAAGGATATAAAGCCTATGATATTAATCCGACAGCCATTCTGGCCATGAATGCCGGGTTTATCAGTCCCTATTTCGGACAGCAGCTGGGGGAGGATGCCGAATTTATCCTGAGCCGGGAAGTATGGGCACCGGACATTCAGGACATCAATCCTTTGGCCAGAAAAACAAACCAGATGTTTTCTAAAAAATACAGCCGGGATATGACCGGAAACTCCGCCCGCAGTTTTACAGGGCTCATTGTCATGGCCGATGCCATCAATCGGGCGGGCTCTCTTAACGCTGAAAAAATCAGGAAAGCACTGCTTGAGACCGATATGGAAAGCCGCAGTATTATCATGCCCTGGCAAGGGGTTCGATTTGACCCCGAAACCGGCCAGAACACTCTTGGGCGCGGCATCATTGTTCAACGGCGAAACGGTAAATACGTAACGGTATGGCCGTTTGATCTTGCCTCCCACCCCATTGCCTGGCCTTTGCCGCCCTGGCCCCAGAGGTCATCGCAGTGACAACAACAACGGCCCGGCAGCCCAAAGAGAGCATGAGCAAAAGAGTGGTTCTCCTTTTGTTCATGTTCGGGACGGTACCGTTGCTGATACTGGGTCTGATATTCTTTTTATCATTTTTCAATATCCAAAAGAACAATATCACACAGCTCCATCAGGAGCTGTCTCAACGAATATCATCGCAGATATCGGCCAAGCTTAAAAAGCTGGAAGGCCAGGTTCAGCTCATCGGAAAAATCCCCATATTTGACGTTGATCATGTTCAAGAAATGGAACAGGCTGCCATGACGCTTCTTGACGAAAGCCTGGAATATGACACGATTACAGTAATCGACCAGAACGGTATTGAACGTTTAAAAGTATCCCGTTACTATACTTTCAGACCGTTTGAACTGAAGACACATAAAAAAGATCCCAATCTCTTAAAAACTCTGGATGGCCAGATCTCATATGGTCCGGTAACCATCTCGAAATTTTCAAAATTCCCAACCATCACATTAAACGCGCCTATTCTGGATAAGGCGGGCCGGATCAACGGGACCCTGGCTGTGGGCCTTAACATCTCTAAAATCTGGCAATTGATATCTGCGCAGCAGCTTGGGAAAAACCGGTATGCCTATATAACAGATGCCAATGGTGTGCTGATTGCCTATGAAGAGATCTCTTCCGTTTTACAGAAAAAGGATTTAAGACATATCAAAGGGGTGAATGACTTTATCTCTAAAAAAACCGAAGAACAGATTTACGATGGCCTGGAAGATTTGCCGGTAATTGGTTCACATGCCGTTGTCGATCCGACTGGATGGGGAATTTTTGTTGAAACTCCGGTGAAAATAGCCTTTAAAAATTTTTATATACTGTCAGGCACTATCCTGCTGTTAACCTTTATCACCATCTTTGCGGCCATTTTTTTCGGGTACCGGTTCAGTATGAAAACCATTGTCCAGCCCATACGCCTATTACAAAAGGAAGCTGACAATATTGCCAAGGGCAACTCAAAAGGCAGCCTTCCCACGGGTGAGGACGAACTGGGCCAGTTGGCGGCATCTTTCAATCAAATGGTGAATGACCTTGGTAAAACTACGGTTTCCCGGGATATTCTCATCCAGGAAGCTGATGAACGCAAACGTGCTCAAAAGCGATTGCGGGACAGCGAAGAGAAACTGAGGAATATTGTTGAAAACAGTACCAACCTGTTTTATTCACACACCATCCACCATCAGTTGCTGTATGTCAGTCCCCAAAGCCGGGAACTTTTACAGTGCGAACCCGAAGAAGCCATGGTGCGCTGGACACAATTTGTTGAAGATACACCGGTCAACCGGGCAGGTTTTAAAATAACCGAAAAGGCCATTCTCACCGGGGAAAGACAGCCGCCGTATGAATTGGAAATAACGGGGCTGAAGGGCGGGAAAAAAATTGTGGAAGTCCGGGAAGCCCCTATCCTGGAAAACGGCAGCACCATCGCCATTGTCGGATCCTTAACCGACATCACCGATCGCAAACAGGCAGAAGAGGAAAATGCCTTACTACAATCTCAACTCATCCACGCACAGAAAATGAAATCCATCGGTACCCTGTCCGGCGGGGTGGCCCACGAATTCAATAATATTTTAAGTATCATCCTGGGTAACGCGGAATTCGGATTGGATGATATTTCCCAAAACCACCCGATCCATGAACTGCTGTCGGACATCAAGGAAGCCAGCCTTCGGGGACGCGACGTTGTCAGGCAGCTTCTGCATTTCAGCCGAAAAAGTTCACAAAAGAAAAAGCCCCTTGATCTGGGTATGGTTGTGGAGGATTCAGTCCGTTTTCTGAGAGCTTCCACCCCTGCAAACATCCGGTTTTTAGCACACTATGAAAACCACTGCCCGCCGGTTGCCGGAAATCAAACCCAAATTCATCAATTGATTATCAATTTGTGCAACAATGCGGCCCACGCCATGAAAGAAAAAGGCGGTCTTCTGGAAATCAGGGTTGAAACCAAACAGGTAAGAGAACGTCTTATTTTTGCCGATCAGATACTGCCTCCCGGAGAATATGTAATCCTGACCCTTTCCGATACAGGTGAAGGGATACCACATGAAATTATTGACAATATCTTTGATCCTTTTTTTACGACCAAAGATATCGATAAGGGCAGTGGGATGGGGCTGGCTGTTGTCTATGGAATCATAAAAGAACATCGCGGTTTTATTATGATGGAAAGCCGTATCGGCAAGGGGACTCTTGTCAAATGCTATTTCCCGCCCACCCGGACCTTGTCTCCCCCGAAGAGTGAAGCGGTCCATGAGGCACTCCAGGGAACCGAACACATCCTTGTTCTTGATGATGAAGTGTCGATTGCCACAATGACGGGCAATATTTTAAGAAAACTTGGATATACGGTTGATATCAAGACCGACCCAGTGGATGCCTTTGTCACTTTCCAGTCAAAGCCCGGACGATTTGATCTGGTCATCACCGACATGACCATGCCCAATATGACCGGCACAAGCTTTGTGCAAAAAATCAGAACCGTGAAAAAAGAGATACCGGTCATTATCTGCACCGGCCACAGTCCGCTGATTGATGAAAAAAAGGCCGCGAAATTGCAGATTGACGACCTGCTGGCCAAACCCGTTGAAAAAGATATCCTTGCCAGAGTGGTTCGAAAGGTACTGGACAAATCCAAATAATTTCGCGATTTCGTACCAACATTGCCATTTTTAAAACGCCTGTGTAAAATCAAAAAACAATCTACTGCAGGACCGCACATCTTCCCGGCCGGAAAACGAAAGTTGCCATCATACAAAACCATTTATAAAAGATGCCTTTTAATAAAAAAATGTAAGCTTTTACCCCGATACGCGACAGAAAGAATCAAGGGCTATTCTCAGGTTATTTGGTGAAATGACCTGTAAATATTTATCTGCAAAATCGTTGAGGAGGTACTATGACCAAAAAAATTATCGGTATTATCGTTGTTTTTCTGACAATTTTCATGGGTTCATCTGCATTGGCCGAGATGCCGGGGGCGGACCCGAAAGAAATTTGGAACCATATCACTAAAACATCTCCCTATACCCAGTGGGAATTCTGGGATGATCACCAGGGAATGCTTGAAGGGGATCAGCCCCATGGTTCTTTTCATAAGGTTTATGTTAATCATATCGCCTACGGTGCTGCTTCCGCTCCCATGAAAGAAGGGGCCATCGTTGTCAAGGAAAATTACAACAAGAACAAAAAACTGATGGCCATTACCATGATGTATAAAATTAAGGGATTCAATCCCGAAAAAGGTGACTGGTACTGGGTTCGATATACCCCCAAAGGGAAAGCAAAACCCTATGGCAAGGTCAAAATGTGTATTGGCTGCCACAGTTCAGCAGATGATAATGACTTTATCTTTGTTCACGAATTTGAGTAGTACCTGTTTTAAAATTTTTCGCATCTTAGTTTTCAGGAGCCCCGGCCACTTAAATGGATCAAAAGTGGCCGGGGCTTTTTTCATTATTTGTACGATTTGGGATAGGCATGTGCAGATAAGGCAGCACTTTTGCTACCATAACCGATCGAAACCGATTTCAGTGATTTTAAGCGCCAATAGATCACCCCGCAGATCAAGACCTTTTTCAAATTTACTTCATTGACCATTCTCTGATTTACTCTTAAATTTATTATTCCATCCATAAGATCCCTGCTTCTTTGCAGGATTCAATATAGAACAAAACATATCTTCAAGCTGTTCGAAGTTTATAGATCCCCAAAAAAAGACCTACTGATTTGTTGGCAGATAGATAAACGAAGTCATTTTTAAAAATGTCTGTAAGGTTTCTGCACTAATTCATACCAACCAGTAAAGGATATTTTCAAATATCAACGACAAACCCAAAGGAGGGGGAATGAAAGTCTCAGCCACACCGGCTGTAGAGCACGATTTTTTTTAACATAAAGAAAGGAAAAAGTGATGCCAACACGTGTGATGCAATGCCCTGTGTGCGGCTACACACACATCGATGAAATCAATTTTCACCATTGCCCGGTATGTAACAGCCCGGTGGAGATCTTCCAATCCGACACAAATATTCAAACCCGCGGCAACTGGGATACAAAATCCATCTTAATGATCATGGAAATGGCAAAAACAGGGCACACCGCCCTGGAAGGCAAAGGCACGACCCGGTCTTTTTTAAATCTGGATGACCTGGTTTTCCTTCCTGCACAAATCGATTGTCTGCCGCTTTTAGACAGCGAGCCTGTTGAGTGCAAAGTGGTTCTGGGTAAAAAAGCAAAGAGACCGATCATTGTACAGACACCGATCCTGAATGCAGGCATGTCTTTTGGCGCCCTGTCCAGGGAGGCCAAAATGGCACTGGCCAAAGGATCAGCACTGGCCGGGGGAGTGGCCAACTCAGGGGAAGGCGGCATGCTTGATGAGGAAAAACAACTGGCGGACAACATTACGCTGCAATACTCGACAGGCCGGTTTGGTGTCTCTGTTGACCGGTTGAAAATGGCAGACATGATAGAGATTAAAATTTCCCAGGGAGCCAAACCCGGCATGGGCGGGAAACTTCCCGCCGCCAAAGTGACCGATGAAATCGCAGCTATCCGCCAGATAAAACCCTGGCAGACCGCCACGTCTCCGGCCCGCCATACAGACATCACCAGTGCCCACGACCTGTCCGAGAAAATCGGCAGGCTAAGAGAGATCACAGACGGCAGGCCCATATCGGTGAAGCTTGTGGGCGGTCATATTGAAAACGATCTGACAACCTTGTTTAATCAGCCGCACACACCCGATGTCCTTGTGATTGACGGTAGCGAAGGCGGTACCGGTGCCGCCCCGATCATGACTAAGGATCATGTGGGATTGCCGTTAATCTATTCATTGTCCAGGACCGCCCGGTTCCTGGAAGAAAACAACTTAAAAGACCGGGTATCCCTGATTGCCACAGGCGGTTTGAAACACGGGATGGATGCTGCCAAGGCTATCGCCCTTGGCGCCGACGCCGTATATATGGGCGGTTCCTTGAAAATCGCACTGGGCTGCAGATATATCCGCGACTGTCACAAGGGCACCTGCCCCTTTGGTATTGCCACACAGGACCCAACGCTTAGAACCCGTCTTGATGTAAATGAAAAAGCCCGGGCAGTCGCCAATTTTATCGATGCCGCCACCCATGAGATAAAAGCGGTTACACGCATATGCGGCAAAAGTAATATTCATGAAATCGACAGAAATGATCTTGCTGCGCTTACATCTAAGACAGCCCGCATCACCGGTGTCAAACAGGCTTAACCCGAAAATTTCGGGTAAATAATTCAGGAGGATAGTTATGACCCCATTTTTCAATTCATCGCTTGCCATATTGTTCATTGTATTTGGCATTGCCGCGACATTTATCATGCTTGAACTGCGCGGCGCCCCAAAAGACAGACCGATCAATACCCTGTCAATAAAAATTCACCGGCTTCTGGGCTGGATATTCACAGGAATCTTCATCATCCTGATCATTGTGATGATTTTAAAAACCATGGGGTTACAAGAAGAGGTCTCCCCACGTGTGGCTTTGCATATTGTATTGGCACTGGCGCTTGTTCCGATCCTTGTGATCAAACTTGTAATTGTTCGGCGATACCCGCGCCTTTCCAAAACGCTCATCGCCTTTGGGCCGGGTGTGCTCATACTTGCGGTAGCGTTGTCCGGTATTACTGCCGGTTATTATTTTCTGCATTCATCGGATATAAAATATGTATCAATCGCGGAATTTGACAACAAAATACTGGATGACAAACTGGGTCAGCAGGTGGTCAACCTAAAATGCAACAAATGCCATACTTTAGAAAGGGTTTACCGGGCCTTTAAAAGCCAGGACGGCTGGACAACAACCATCAATCGCATGGCATCCCTGGACGCGCCCAATATCTCATCATTTGACGTAAAACAATCCATTCACTTTTTGGTCACACGGCAGGAATCCTTAAAAGGAGAAGATGAAAGCGACCTCAAAGAGGCTATCGGCAAAACCATCATGGAAACCAAGTGCTCCGCCTGCCACGCACTTGACCGGATTGTCCGCACCACCAAGGAAAAAGACAAGTGGGAAAAGACCGTCTCCCGCATGATTGATTACAGCGGAGATCCCGTCTATCTGACCCAAAAGACAAAAGAGGAATTAATAGACTACCTCACCAACAAATAAGGAGGACATAAACTATGGATAACCAGGTATCACGGCTGCAACTGCTCGGAGAATCACTTACAATGCATGGCACGGCCGCAGCAATGGCGCTGATGATCTTAATCAGCGGTCTTTTTATGGCCAGATGGATTCACAACACTTTGGACAAACGAATGAAACGGCTGTATCCCAAAAGCCGTGCCGCCCCCCTGGCCTGCAACTCAATGTATATTATGATCGTTGCCGTCACGATCATGGGCACGGCAGTGGCCATGGGCGCACAACCGGCAAATATTGTCCGGTTAACCGCCATTATTGCATTGTCACTTATCGGCATTATGGTCTTTTTGAGGCCCATCATCCCCACCCTGCCCTTTAAGGTCGGCAATACCGTCAAGACGGGTGATCTGCTTGGAAAAGTGGAGGGCATTACCTTTCTTAACACCCGGATGAAAACCTTTGACGGCAAAACCTTTTTTGTACCCAACCGGCAAATCCTCGATGAGATCGTCATTAACTACCATTTTACCAAAACCCGGCGCATAAAGATTGATATCGGCATCCGGTATGATCAGGATCTTGTAAAAGCCAAGCAGATACTGGAAATGATAATGATCGAAGATCCCCGGATAAAGGAGAAACCCAGCCCGGTTGTCTATGTGCTGAACCTGGGAACCAACGCCATAGAGCTTGGAGGGCGCTGCTGGGTGCCCAACAAGGATTACTGGTTTACCCGCTGCGACCTGTTGGAAAAGGTCAAACTCAGGTTTGACAGTGAGGGTATCATGTTCGCCTATCCGCAGCTGGATGTCCATATAGAGCACGGCGAACTACTGCCGGATAGTGACATTGGCGAACCGCCCAAAGAAGCGCTGCCACAGCCATAAGGGACACCTGCATAATGAAGACTAAAACAGACAGGGACAAATAAGGAGCAAACATGAAAATAGCCGAAGGAATGGAAATCATAAAACATGGATGGATTCAAAAACCCAAAGGATATCGCGTAAAATTCCAAAAACAGACCGAAACCGGTATTGAAGACCTGTACTCTCCACCGGCAGATGCCGGCCCGCTGGCATCGGATGTCACAGCCTGGCGGTATGCATGGAAATTGTGGCAGTCCACCCTAAATAATACAAAGAACGATCCTGTGGGGTTGCTGTGCAATATCACGGTCGTGGATGACCAGGACAGACCTGTTCGATTTTACGGTACTGGTGATTTTGAGACGTACAACATAAGCACGTAAGACTTATTCAAAAAGGCAGGTTTATGATGAAAATAAGATCACAAAAAACAATTCAGCCTGTGGTTCATCTTCAGGGCTGTGATCATGAAAGACATCCATACAGGGATTATCTGGAGGGCAAAAAACCTGTTAAAAAAATAGAAGCCAACAGACGAAAAGACAAATCAAAGAAAGAAAAGGAATCTAAAAAATTTTAAAATAAAAAAAAAGCAACTCAATACCATTGATCAAACCCGGTCCCGTATCACCATAATTTTATCAAAACCAAAATGATACAGACCGGGTTTTGTTTTGGAGAAAAATAAAATGATTCAAAAAAGAGGAGACCGCAAGTCAGCCATTTATCATGAAATGTATTGTCCGGATTGTGGACGCGTTTATCCATCCAGCAATCCGGAGCGAGCCTGCATGTTTTGTTTATCTAAAAAAACCACGCTTTTAAGCAATTGGAGACCGTCAGATTCCAAAATAAAGAAAAAGTGAAAATCTGAGGGTGGGCCTTGGAGTATCTATTTATTGATAATTTTAATCCTGTTTCAGCCAGTTGGTTTCAATGCATGTCCGCATCATCATGCGGGCACGGTGGAGAATCACCCAGCAGTTTGCCTCGCTGATATCCAGAAGATTGCAGATTTTTTGTGTGGTTTCCCCTTTCAACTGTCTTAAGGTCAATACTTTTGACTGTCTTTTGGGCAGATCCTTAAGGCATTTTTTCACAACATCCAAAAATGATTTCTGCTCCAGAAGATTCTCAGGATTGGCGGCCCACTCGACAGGACCGGTTTTCCATCTGCCATTGCAGTCAAAATTATCATCCATAGCCTCATTATCCAGAATATTGTCCTCAAGGTTTAACTCCCGGTATTTTTTGCGGATATGATCTGTGATCTTGTGTTTTAAGATACCGGTTAACCAGGTCTTTTCCGTGGATTGTCCCTTAAAGTTGTCTTTTGATCCCAGAGCGGCCATCATGGTTTCCTGGACCAGTTCCTGGGCAATCGACTCATCCTGAATTTTATACAAGGCAAAAGAATAAAGATAATCCCCGTATCTGTCCACCCATGTGGACGGCGCGCTTAGCGTGTGATTCTTTTTGATGATCTTATCCTTTTTTAAAACCTTCATCCATTTTTCCGCTGGTAAATATTTGTAAAAAGAATCAAGTGTATTGTCAACACAAAAAAGATAATGATTCCAAAGGATTATTATGGCCCCTCATTTTAAAAACAAAGACAGATTCCTGTAAGGAAGAGGCCTGGCAAACGATAAAAAAACACAAGGTGACAGGATAGGATTATCGGCAGAAACGAAAAGGCGTCTTAATGGACAAGGCCGGTCATGGGATATGGGCATGTATTGTGAGCCTTCCGGTTCAGCCTCTGGACAAAAAGAGTCTGAGAACCCTATTGAGGAACCGGTATCTGCCTCTGGCCGGGAGTATCCTTTATATGGAATCTACCTGCGACCGTGCTCCCCTGTTTCCCTTGTCCGCGTTAATTTGTGGAGAACAAAAATCGCCATACAAAAGGCAAATGACACATAACACAGCGGTAGACCGTTTTCATTTCTCGGGCAGACATTGCCGATGATCAATTCGGCACCAACCCCTGCGGCTGCGATTAAAAAAGTCGGGACCCAGCCTGAATAAAACAGCCTGTTTTTCAACGGGACGGATGACACAATCAGTGAGGCAAGCATCAGCAGGTATCCTGTGCTGACCAGATAGCATGCCGGCAATGTAAAGATACCCGGGCAGGGGTCTATATTCATGATCGTGCTGTAAGACACGGATAAGGCGCCCCACAGCCCGGTAAGTATCAGACCCCATAGCAGGATTTTTGGTATAAGAGAAACAAGTCTCATCAAAAGCTCACAACTTCATTGGTAAAATTACCGGTTTTAACTTCTTTTTTCCCACTGATATACTCTACGGTAACTTTAGTTGCGCTATTGCCCCCCAGACCAAATATCTGAATATGGGATTGATCGGAGCTCAAGCCTTCACCCGACACATAGTCCCTGCAAATCATTTTACCGTCACTTTGTATGACTTTTATTTTAGCACCCACAGATGCAATGGTATCCGGCAGCTTGACCTTCAGATAATTGGCACTCCCCCCTTTGTTGATATAGGCCCGGGACTTGCCGGCAATATTGATATGCACAAGGTCGGGATACCCGTCATTGTTAAAATCTGCCGTGATTGGAGATATGCCGTACCCGGTATTAATTACCCCGCTTTGTTTGCCTGTTTCTGCAAATTCTCCTGTTTCGGACTGCATCAGAAAGCGGCCCGGCAGCTTGAAAAATGGAATTTTGTGGAACGGGAAACCGATATAATTTTCCGACACCACCAGATCATCCCTGCCGTCAAGGTTAAAATCTTCAAAAATGGCACCCCATGAAAATTCGTAATCTGCCAGTTTGACCTTTTCGGCAACATCATCAAACTCAAAATTACCCTTGTTCTCAAACATGATCCATTTGGGATTAAATATCTGGTCATCCCTCAAATCGCCCTTGACCATGAAAGTCGGCGGTGTGGTCCCCACATTGGAAAAGAAGAAATCGACGGTTCCGTCATTCTTGTAATCCGTTACGGCAATTCCCATGGGATACGAATTCTGATCCCTGTTCGGATTCGGCATATCGACAAATTTCAAATTTCCCTTATTTTTCCATGTTTTCACATGGCCTGTGTCATAGGCCACAACCAGATCCTCGAGAGAATCGTTGTCGATATCTATAAATATACCCATAAAGGTATTGTGTTTAAACATAAGCCCGCTGGATTCGGTGATATCAGTGAAAGTATTATCACCGTTATTCAACACCAATATGCTGGTACCGCCATATCCCTGTTGATTAAAAATATTCTGTCCTTCCACAAACTCTTTTTTAATATAGCCGGCCACATACATGTCAAAATGACCGTCCCGGTTGATGTCGCTGACTGCCACTGATAAAGGAGAGGTATCCTGTGGCAGGGGCAGATCAAGTTTCCGGCCTGAAAACCTGCCTTTTTTATTAAAATACAGCCACACACCCGATGTCCGGGAGACGATAAGATCGGAGTACCCGTCAGCATCCACATCAATAACCGATGACCCAAAGGTAGCATCTTTCATTTCCTGTTTTGAAAAAATGCCGGGGTCCAGTAATTGAAATGTCCCGTTAGAAAACCTGAAAAAGACGTCTTCCTGTCCGGGACCACCGCCGATAAACAGCTCTTCTGTGCCATCATTATCTATATCAATAACGGCGCTGGCAGTGAACGGCAGGGATTTGGAATCATCAAGCCGCTGGTCAAAATCAAGGTCCATAGATTCAAAGGTGGGTATGGTAATGTTTTTCGTGGAAACATCATAATCAATTCTTTTATCCATTACAAATCGGGCGGATACAGCACCAATCATGATGACCGCCATTAAGGGAATTAATAATAAAAACTTTTTCATAAAAAATCTCCTGGCTAAATATTACGGGTTTGTATCAAGGACATGATAAAAAATATGCCAAACGCAACATTCAATGCGATGGGCATAATGTATTTGCCGATCACCGGACTGATTGCGTAAATAACAAAGGACATCAACAGCAGCAAAATAGGGTTAAAAGCCGCATGCCATTTCTGATAATGGGATCGCCCTGTCAGTGTTAAATAAACGAAAATAATGGAAATCGTTATGGTGGTGACGCGGATAATTGTCAAAAGGCTTTCATACCGCAACTGGTAAAGTGCCACAAGTCCTTCTATGCTGCCGCCTGTTTCCGGCAGATGTATCAGCGCACCGATGCTGCCTCTTGAGCTGATCCAGATCAGGCCCATGACAAATCCATACGCACAGATAAAAAATCCTGCAAATGCCAGCTTCTGGCCGGCGGGTTTGAGCATCAAATAGATATGCCAGCAGCCGACAAGATACAAAGGACCACCCAGGACGCCTAAAAAGTGACCCCATGTCTGGCGCTGATCAGATGCCGCCAGCATAAAATCATAGGAATTCTCAGAAAACCGGGTCAATGGATCAAAGTGCAGTAGAAACTCGCCCGCACCCACCAGTATGGCGGCCAGAAGTCCGATGATACCGGTGATAAAGATATGGTAATGATAATTGTCTTTCATATTTGTGCTCCTTCCCATTTTACGGCAAGCATGGTGATATCGTCACTTTGAGGGGCGTTTTTTGTAAACAAAAAAAGATCGTCCTTGATTGTTTCCAAAAGTTCATCAGAGGAACCATCAAACCCGTTTTTAAAGATATTTTCCAGCCTGGTCTGTGTATAGAATTCTCGATTTTCGGATCGTGCGTCTGTTACGCCGTCTGTATAACCCAGTATAACATCGCACTTTTCAAGCTGAATGCTGCCGATTTCATATTTTGCCTCAGCAATCGGTCCCAGGGCAGGCCCGGTTCCGTTAAGTGATTTTTTAATACCGTTTTTATCAATAACAAGAAGTGGGGCATGCCCGGCGTTGATATAAAACATTTTGCCTGTTTCAGGATCAATCGTTCCAAAGACAAGTGTGACAAAGTGTCCGCCTTCGCCATGCTCTGCGGCAATGTATTGATTGGTTAAAAGAACCGCTTTCAAAGCGTCTTGGGGCACCCACCCCCTGCTGAAGTCAGCCAGTCTGCAAGAATCTTCATCCCTGCTGAATGATCCGGAATAGATCCGCAGCAGGCTTCGGACCAGGGCCATGAAAAGCGCTGCCCCGACCCCTTTCCCACTGACATCCCCCACAACAAAACCGATATTGTTTTTTGGCAGTTCAAACATATCGTAGAAATCACCGGACAATTGAAGAGCTGCGGCGAAATATGATGATGTATCACAATTTTTAACCTCCGGCAGATTGCGCGGCAGAAAATTTTCCTGAATTTCCTTGCCCCTTTGCAGCTCATTCTGGAGTGCTGTGGAATACTTCAATCGGTCCCGGGATATTTCAAGAATTGTGTCCAGCATTTTTGACCGGGTGTTGATAATATTCTCAATTTCACGGGGAAGATTTTCAGGGCGTTCAACAGACCGGAGCTTGGTCATATCCTTTTGAACCCCTTTATTGGCAGAGGCAATGGCTTCAAGCGGCTGAATAATTTTCAGGGTCAAAAATTTCTGTAACGTTACCATCATAAAAGCGATGATGATGATCACAAGCACGCTGATCCTTATGCTGTACCAGAAAAGATCCTGGACCGTGGCATCCTGTGTTACCAATCGATAGATAAGAGAAAAGGCCAGCAAAAGGCTTTCTATGAATAAAATTCGGATAAAAACACCTCTTAAAAGCATATCTCTCAAGCTTTTGGGCTTTACGGTTCCCTGAATCCTCAAAATGCAGCTCCTCCTTGATTTATAAGACCGGCTTATCCAAAATTAAAACGGCACCACTGCCACTGGTGCCTCTATTTCTTGTTTCAAAAATTCTGTCGTGCAGATCCGGAAATCCTTACAAATATCGTTTTGCCGGTGTACCGTTATTTTTTATATTTTAAAGAAGTTGTAATCCCTGATGGTCATGTAATTGACAGATGGTACTACCTTCATTCTTGAATAGTTGGGTAAATTATTATATACTGTTTGTGTTTATTGTCTGAATCCCACATTGTTATTCTTTTTTACGGTTCACTCTACTCTGCCGTCCACTGGAGCATCACATTTAACTTTTCCACAACTGGATAAAAGTAATGGATCAAAAAGAAGCTGTTTATCCCCGTATTACCAATCTTAAAAATATTTTTTCCGGGCTGTTTATCTTCTGGACATTTGTCATTGTCTTTTCCGCGATCTGGAATATCCATGGATTAAAAAAGATGACAGATGACATGGTTATGAAGGAGGCCCGATCAAATTTCAATAAGGATCAGGCTGTCCGCCTTTGGGCCACCGCTCACGGCGGCGTCTATGTTCCTGTCAGCAGTGTAACCCCACCCAACCCATATTTGAAGCATCTGCCGCACCGGGACATTGTCACCGGTTCAGGTAAAAAACTGACCCTGATGAACCCGGCTTATATGCTTCGCCAGATGATGGTACAATATGAAGAATTATATGGCGTTAAGGGGCATATCACCAGCCTGAATCCCTTAAGGCCCGAAAACGGACCTGACAGATGGGAGACGTCTACCCTGAAACTGTTTGAAAAAGGCCAAAAAGAAATTTTCACCCGGGAAAAATTGGGCGAAGATATGTATTTCCGCTTGATGCAGCCAATGATCACCCGGCAGGGGTGCCTCAAATGCCACGGGATACAAGGATATAAAGAGGGGCAGGTCCGGGGCGGCGTAAGCATATCTGTACCCATGTCCGACTATTTATTCATCGAACAGGCCAAAATCCGGCAGACATTAATCTCACATTTCTTTTTCTGGCTGAGCGGAGTCTGTATCTGCTATCTGGGGTATAGATCGTTGACAATTGCCTCCAAAAAACAACAGCAAACGGAAATAAAGCTAATAAGAAGTCAACAGACATATCAGTCCCTTGTAGAAAAACAGACCGATCTTGTATGCCGGTTTAAACCTTCTGGAGAATTGACTTTTGTCAACCGGAGATATTGTGAGTTTTTTAATAAGTCCAGGGAAGAACTGGTCGGACATCACTGGAATCCCCTGCCTCTTAACGAGGATGTTGCACATATCAGTCAAAAGTTAAATAGACTGTCGGTAGAGAAACCATACGTGCTGACTGAAAACCGGGTTAAGGCAGGAAACGGAACCATCCACTGGATGCAGTTTTCCAACACCGCGTTTTTTGATGAAAATAATATTATCATTGAACTGCAATCCGTTGGCCGGGATATCACAGATCTTAAGGAAACACAGCAGATGCTGACCCGGGAAAAAGACAAACTTCGTCTTGCCCTGGAAGAAGTGGACAAACTCAGCGGCCTGATACCCATATGCGCATCCTGTAAAAAAATCCGGGATGACAAAGGATACTGGAACCAGATCGAGTCCTACATAGAATCGCATTCTCTGGCAAGTTTCAGCCACAGTATCTGCCCGGGGTGTTCAAAAAAACTATATCCCGAATTTCACGCTGCCGATGGAACAGAATAAATGAACACGATACCGTCTTTTTTACGGTCAGAACCCTGAGGCTGTTGATCGCCACCCGTAAACTTTTGCCTGCCATTACAGTTTTTTGAAAAAACAGGATTGCATCAAACATAAAACTGATTTAAAATACGACCCGTTTTACAGGAATTAAATCAGGCCGCATGCAAAGCGCCTGGTAAAGAATAGATCGTGATATATGGAGAATTAAGATTTTGGTGGAAAAACTTTTAGCATTTGCCCAGGACGGAAAAGGCAGGCGGATGCTCAACACCCTGAATAAAAAAGATACCGTTTTAACGGATGACAAACTGGACGAAGTGTTAAAAATTTATCGGGATATCGGGCTTCCAAAAGAAGTTGAGATGATGAAAAAAAGACGCGGCATTTTAAATGACAATCAGTACAATGCGCTTGCCCAGGCAGTGAAGCGCCATTGCAGCGCAGATAACTTTGACGCCTTTGCCGTTGCATTGCGAGATCTATTAAGCTGCGGTATCAAAATGAACCCGACTAAGATGGACCCATGAAACCTGAATATTTCATGAGAGAATAGGTAACCTCATGGAACAAACACCCGTGACATCGATAGCTTATATTACTATCCCCACCCGATTTTGAACCAACAAAATGTCACCTTCCAGGCGAAACGATTTCACCTCGTCTGCTTCGTTACAGGTTGTTCGCGGTAAAGCAGCTACAGCATCACAACCTGATGTCTTGCAGGCGAGCCGAACTCGTTACGTGAATTATTCAGGTAGAACAAAAACCCTCTGGTTTAAAATCTCTTTCTAATCTTTTTGATAAACCCGGCCACCTTTGATTGTGAAAGATTCTCACATTTATAAAATGAGAGCATATCAAATGAGCATTTTCTGGTGCAGGCCCCCAGCAGTGCTGTTTTCAGGACCCTTTGAACAGGCTTTCGCAACACAAAAAAATCCACCCACCACGGAGAGCCAAGGGTTGTGATCACTTTGACTTCTTTTAAATTATCCAGACACGGGGTAATCGCCCCCAGACCCGAGGAGTGATTATAGGCAAATCCGGGGGCCCACACGCGGTCAAACCAGCCTTTTAAAATAGCGGGGAACCCGAACCACCATGTGGGGAAAATCAGGACCAGGCACTGGGTCTGTTGCAGCTGTTCAATATCATTGTGGACCCGGGATGAATCAAATGTATCGCCATAGTACGACGCTCTTTCCGATCCGGTTAATACCGGGTTGAAATTTTCCCGGTAAAGATCTTTTACCGTGACACGGTATCCTTTTTTTTCAAGATGCGTCACGGTCTTATTTGCCAGAAAACGGCACAGGCTGTCCTCAAGCGGGTGTGCAAACACGGCCAGGCACTTCACAATGCTCTCCTTTCTCCTTGGGGTCAATTTATGGCCCATAAGTATCAGGAGAGAGCATGGCGGTGAAGATCCAATTTACCTGAAATTTAATCGTACCAATTCTTCACACAGGCACCATCACTCGATAATTTTTATTTTTTAGATCCTTTTGGGATGGTCAACACCCTGTCATTGTTCACATCCTCCAGGTCAAGCCACCACTTTTCTTTGTAATCGGGCTTTCCGTATCCCATCAGATCATCCCCCCAGATCCCGAACCGACGGGCAAAGGGCACGTTTCTCATGGTCCAGTTGACCATCCTGTGAAACGGGGTATAGGGTTTGCTC
Organism: uncultured Desulfobacula sp.; assembly: GCA_964562385.1. GTDB lineage: Bacteria > Desulfobacterota > Desulfobacteria > Desulfobacterales > Desulfobacteraceae > Desulfobacula. The sequence continues at coordinate 3,736 of CAZLTD010000096.1, read as the reverse complement.
CAGGGGCAGACCTTGACACAGGTACCGCAGCCGGACCCGTGCTGGTTGCCCACCCGCATGGTGGTGCATTTTTTCACATCCACCGGCCATTTTTCATACCCGTTGTGCATGACCTTGTCACCGTCACTGATGGCTCCCGACGGGCACTCCCGCGCACACTTCTTACAGGTTGAACAAAAGTCCTGGAGCCCGAAATCAATGGGCTTATCCGGGGTCAGCGGCATATCCGTGGTGACCACGGCGGCCTTGAACCTGGGCCCCATGAAAGGATGCAGCACCGTATCACCGATCCGGCTCATCTCCCCCATGCCGGACAACAGCAGGATGGGCGGCAGCACGAGATCATAATACGGGGCATAATGAGCTTTGGCAGGATAGCCAAGCCGCCGGATATACGCTGCCAGGGTAATGGCAATAAATCCGGAGGTGGCATAGGACATCATGCTCATGGAGTTGGAGATCCAGTCATTACCGTTAAATGCCGCATTGGTCCGTTCATCCTGGTCCACCAGGATGGCAATGGCATTCTTGTGATTCAGCTCGGTTTCTGTTTCTCCGGTATCCATATTCTTGAAGCTGAAGCCATGGCTGTACACGGCGTACGGGGGCAGTTCACAGATTCCCACGGCATCGGATCTTAAAAAATAAGCTGTCTCTTTGATATGGCGGCTCATCTGGTTGGGATCATCCGTCAGCGGGGCTGCCTGCCCTGCCATGCTCCCGTCCCGGTACGGCATCATCTTATCGCGCATCCAGGCAATGGACCCGGAAAGCGGATGCTTGGGGACAAAACGCCGGAACTCTTTTTGAAGACGCTGTCCATAATCTCCGGCCGCTGCCTTTAAAAATCCGGACTGTCGTTCCCTGACACGCTTTATCTGGCTTTCATGAATTTTCGTGGTCGGGGTATCCACCCGTTTTAATGTGTGCATGGGAAATGTTTCAAAATTTCGTGCATGATAACCGCTCATCATACCTCCTGATGGGTTTTAAGGCAGCCCTTTTCTCAAATCACCCGCCTTCTGGTTTACAAATCACTGAAAGAATAGTAATATCCGGATTATTAATCAAATGATATTTATTCATAAAGGTTATGCACGATATGGATATTCGAGATCTCGACTTTAATCTGTTAAAGACCCTTCATCTGCTTTTAAAGGAACGCAATGTCAGCCGGGCTGCCAAACGGCTCTCCTTAAGCCAGTCCGCCGTCAGCCACGCCCTGGGAAGGCTGAGAAGCTTTTTCAATGACCCGTTGCTGATCAAGGTAAAAAACGGCATGACACCCACTTTGTTTGCCCAGGATCTTGCCGCCCCCCTGGCCCGGATTATTCACGACATCGGGGAGCTGACCGGGGACGATGCCTTTGACCCGGCCACCGAAACCGCAGCCTTCCGCATTGCAGCCAGCGACTACGGGGCCGGCATTATTCTCCCGCGCCTGATCGAACGCATGGCCTGCCTTGCCCCCAACTGCACCATTGAATGCCGCCCCATCTCCGACCACCTGGAGCATGACCTGGAACTGGGACTGGTGGACCTGGCTTTCGGAGGGTACAAACCCTTTGAAAACTTCTCTTTTGAAAAAATCTTTGATGACCGGTATATCGGGGTGGTCAGAAACAACCACCCGATTCTTGAAGGAGAAATCACCAAAAAAAAGATTACAAAATGGCCCCATGCCTATATTGACGCCTCAGCTTATTCATCCAGAAAAGACGAGCTTTATAAATCTTTAGGCATTGATGCCTCAACAGATATCCTTGCCCGTCAGCCCTATTTCCTGGTGGCCCCGCTCATTATTGAAAAAAGCGATCTGATTTTAATGATGCCGCTGATGGGGGCGAAGGTCATGTCCCGGATTATTGATGTCACCCTGTTTGAACTGCCCACCACAATAAGCAGATTTCCCTTTATCCAGGTCTGGCACAAGCGACGGGACAATGACAAGATGCACAAATGGCTGCGGCAGCAGATCAAAGAGATCTGCGGAAAGATCGACGACTTTTTTAAACCCGGGGATTAATTGAGAGTGGAAAAAATATCAATTGTTCTCTATGTATGATTATATACAGTTGAATCAGACTCATGTACTGGCTTTCCACAAAATGGACAAAAATTCATATGATTATCTTTTGGGTTCTCATCAAAGTAAAACCATTCACCACCACATTCCGATTCGTAATGATTTTCAGCGTCATCAACAAATTTCCATTCGCATTTTTCCATATTCCCCTCCTGCATTATAAATAAGTTAAAATCCAACTTTACAGAAACAAAACGATCCAAAAACGAAAGAGATTTCTCAGCTAATTTAAGTCAATATTCATTTGATTATATTTGACCGGGAGTCATTTATGGGATTTGGGGGGTAGAATAAATCTATCCCATTCCGATTCAGGTCAATGGTATGAAGACCATATTAGTATGTTTTGCTGTATAATGCAATTTTGTTTTAAGAAACGGGATTCCATTTTTCTGGAGAATGCATGATCATTGACAGGGTAATATCTTGAAATATCGCTGTCCGGCAAAGATTCGGGTAGTTGATCAGCCAGTCAATCCTCGACGCTGAAATAGGATTCTGAGCTTTCATACCATTATTGTGAGTATATAAAAGCTTATCTGAGATTAACTTTTTGTATTTTTAATAATTTGATTTGAAACTATTTTGAAATGAATTTTGTTGTGCACGCATAAATGTGGTATCCTGATTAAACTAAATTTGAGTTTAATGCATTGAACTTTATTTAGGAAATCGTAGAACCCTCACCTTGGTTTCAATCTTAAGTTACGGAGCAACGCGGAAAATTCAACATGAAATATGTTATATGGTATTAGATAGAGGATTCTTGCCATGAAAATTCAAACAAATTATTACAAACTAACACCGTACAAAAAACTTCTCCATATTAAAGCCTACTCATTCTGGGACGAAAGAGTTTCATTTCAACTTTTTAGAGATATTAAAGATCTGGCATTGAGGTTGTATAAAGATACAAAATGGGGAATTCTTGCTGACAATAGAGAATGGGGACTGCATACACCTGAAAGTGAGCAGTTTATCAGAGATTGGAGTCAAATTAAGCCAACAACTCCTCTAACACACCATGCAGTTGTAGTCGGAAAATCTGAATTAAAAAAATGGCAACTAAAGAATATTTTTAATGATACAAAAACCTTTGAAACAAAACTATTTGACAATTTAGATGAGGCTATAGATTGGCTGGCATCATCCGGCTACAGACTGGAAACAACAGAATAGGCCTATACTGAGATATTCAAAATTTTTTGGAATATGTAAAGTGGCAATTTGAGAGGGGGCTCATGTCAAAAATAATCGAAAAACTTAAAGATTTAGAAAAAAATCATCAGTTGTTGTCTGAGAAATTAATTGATGCTATTTGGGTTGCTGATGTGGAAACCATGGAATTTGAATATATAACTGAATCAATCCAAAGACTTAGCGGTTATACTCCAAACGAGTATATAAATCTCTCTTTTGAAAAAAGAATGCCTCCTGAATCTTTTCAGAATGTTGCAAACCTTTTAGAGGAGGGAATTAAAAGATTTAAAAAAAAAGAAAAACCCATCGGAACTATAGAAGTAGAATTAATTCATAAATCAGGGAAACACTACTGGGGTGAAATTAGAGCCAAATTAGTAAAAGACTCAGAAGGCCCCTCTGTGACAGTATGAGTGAGACACTTACCCCTTGAAAAATTAGTGTAGGGCG